>JAQBEG010000329.1:0-8020 GCA_032123985.1 Deltaproteobacteria bacterium | reverse complement strand
CCCTTGCGGTTGCGACCGACGATACCGGATCTGGGGGCGAATCCTCGCCGCCGGGCGAGCGGCAAACCTCAAGAACCATGGCGAAGTCGTCGATTCCCTATCAGGGAGAACGATCGATGCTCGAGGCAGCCTGGACTGGCGTAAACCTGTTGGTCGGGATTCCGTTCGCCGTCGTTTTCGTCGTCTCGTGCCGCGAATTCGTTCGAATCGTGCTGGCCATCGCGTTTGGCTTCCGTGTTTTCGAATTGAAGTGGGGCATGGGCCATCCGATCTGGGCAAAATCGCTAGGGCCGGTTGATGTGGTAATCCGCCGCCTGCCGCTTGGTGCATCGATCGTCGCCGAATCGGGTTCGCCCAGGAATCATCGAATCGCACGTCTAGCTCAGAGCGGCGGACCTATTCTCGTTCAGATCGCCTTCTTATTCTGGGCTGGTGCAACTCGTCTCACACTCTCGAGCGAAGTTGTTTCGGGCTTCGCGCCGTTGGCTGCGCTTCATCTCTCGAACATTTTCCTGGTGGGGCTTCACGGCCTGATTCCTTTCGAGACCAAGTCAGGCTTTCGAACCGACATCCAATCGATCCTCGACATCGGTTTCGGCCCTGCCGAGGCGAATCGACACGCTCGAGCCAGCTACTACGCCCGCTATGCCCGTCACTGGCTGGAGCGCGCAGACGTCGAGCGCGCAAAGGCGATTCTCGAACAAGGACTGACACAGCTCGGGCGTGATTCGCTGCTCGTCGCATGTGAGGCGCGAATGCTTGCTGAGGATCTCAGATCGGTCGTCGATCAGGGTGCGTGCGTAGATGCGATTCGAGTTCTGATCGACGACGCCGAGCCCCAGCGGCGCAAAGATCGCGCAATAAAGTCCACCTCTGAACGATTTCGGCAGGCGATGCTGAGGGCGCTTCCGATGTCGTTCGCGGTACTCGGGTTGATGGCGCTCGAGTCCGAGCAATTATCGCGTTTCGTGCACCAACGTCTCATCGTGGCCAGTGATATCGCCGCGACTAGCGGCATTGCCTCCGGCTGCAAAAAGCAACTCACCCTATGGACGCGGTGGATGCCCGCTCTCGATCTCCTTTTGCCGGACGATCCTGGAGTGCAGAGCAATCGGTACGAACAATTGGCTCGACTCGAAAAGTGTCGCGGCCAGCTGGACGCGGCCGTTGTTTATCAGACCCGGGCGATCGCGGCCGCTGAACAGGTTCGAGCACAGTCGGTCCAATCCCCCGATTTGGACCCAGATTCCTGGGGCGTAAACGCAGGTCGGCTAGCGAGCCTGCTGCGACACGCTGCAGACCTCGAAAGCGACCGCAATCAGCATCGGCTGGCCCTGGTTGCACTCGTGAGGGCTGAGACGGAGCTCGGACTAGCCCAGAACCGTCTCCGAACGCAGACCCATTCCGACCAGCGAACTCGAACCGACGAAATCCTCGAAGACGAAAAGGTGCGGCTCCAGTCGGCCCGCAGTCGGATACTCGCTCGCATGAACGGGCACTGACCATCGGGTTCTGAGACTGAGGTCGTCCCGTACGGCCACTGATGACGCGGCCCGGTTTACGGGGGCGACTTGGACTCGCTTACGCTGGCAGTCTACGACTCGATCGTTTTGTGTGGGCGGCACGCGGCTGCAAAAATTCCCACGATGGCGATCGCAGCAACCAGACTCGACATGCCACTCGAGCCAAATGACGTGATTGGCGCGTCGATTCCGAGCCCAATCAGCATGGCCACACCGACACCCACCAACGCTTCTCCAGCCACGACTCCCGACGCAAACAAGATCCCACGTTGCGCAGACTCGGCAGAATCCGCGAAAACGCCCCGACGACCAGACCATTCGATGAGGCCGCCAATCATGATCGGAACCGCCAATCCAAAAGGCAGATACAGGCCGACAGCGATCGGCATGAGATGGAGTCGGAACGACCCTTGCCTGCGCGCGAGTGCTGCATCGAGGAGCAACACGCTGATTCCAACACCTACGCCCAGCCCCACCAGGCCCCATGGCAGGTCTTCCCCGCCAAAGAAACCACGAGCAAGACTTGCAAAGAGACTCGCCTGAGGCGCTGCAAGCTCGCGTGACCCGATCCCATAGGCGTCATGTAGAAGTTGCATCACGGGCGCCATCACGAAGGCCGCAACGACAACGCCCGCAAGCTGCATTTTCTGTTGGTGTCGCGGCGTAGCGCCAACGAGCGATCCCGTCTTCAAGTCGTTGCACACGTCACCGGCGGTACACGCTGCACAACAAACGATCGCCGCAACGCCCAGTGTTGCGACCATGCCCTGAACACCCGTGTATCCAAAGAGCCAGAGGAGCGCTCCGGTCATCAGGACGGCAGTGATGGTCATTCCAGAGACGGGGCTGTTGCTATTTCCGACCAGACCCACGATGTAGCTCGCGACTCCAACAAAAAAGAACGATGCGACAACCATGATGACGGTCGCCAGTGCAGTCACCACGATGTCACCAGTGAAGCGCCAATAGAGCGCCGCGACGATCACAATCGCGACAAAAGTGAAGAGTGCGATAATGTTCGGCGAAAGGTCGATCCGCGAGACGTCCGGCTCCGTTCGTGAAATCCAACCATTGCGCAATTCGACGAGCGCCCGCCTCAATCCGTGACGCACGCGAAAGAGCGCCGAGAGCCCCCCGATCGCCATCGCGCCCACGCCTACATAACGTACGCCCTGCGACCATAAGGCCCAGGCGCGATCCGCCGCCACGCCTTCAAAGTCGACGGACGCGATCCGAAGCAACTCGACGGACTCGGGCGCAAAAAGCCTGACGACCTCGGGAGCTAGCGGTAGCAAGACGAGCCAGCCGAAGGCCCCGCCAACAAAGATCTGGAGAGCAACTTGTATTCGCACGATGTAGCCGACGGCCAGCAGCGCCGGCGACAGATCTGCGCCAATGAAGACCGGTCTCACGCCCCCGACCGCGATTGCACCTTCGATCGATGACTGCAGCAGACCAAGAAAACTGGCCGCGAGCTTCACGACGGCGCCGAGCAGGCCCCCGAGAATGACTGCACGACCATCGTCCGGCCCTGCACTCTCGTTTCCCGCCTCGAGAACGGCGGCACAGGCCACGGCCTCTGGGTATGGCAGCTCCGGACTTTCCTCGATGAAAACGCGCCGCATCGGGATCATAAAGAGCACGCCCAGCCAGCCGCCCGCGATCGCGATCAACGTCGTCGCCCAAAAATCGAAACGTGTCCAGACTCCGATCAGCACCAGCGCAGGCACGGTAAACAGGATGCCCGCTGCGAGCGATTCCCCCGCAGAAGCCGCAGTCTGGACCTGATTGGCCTCGAGGACCGTCCCCCCGCCCAGAACCCGGCGCAACAGCAACATCGCAACGACGGCGGCAGGGATCGAAGCGGAGACGGTCATCCCGACTTTGAGCCCGAGATAAACGTTCGCCGCGCCCAGCACCGCCGCCAAAGCGAGCCCCAGAACGATGACCCGCGGTGTCAATTCTGCCGGCGCGACCCCGTCTCTGCTGACTTCGGCCACCGTATTCCCCCCCGGTCGCAATTGAACCCCGCGGGCATCGTTTGCGCAACTCGACCTCCAAATGCCAGCGCTGGCAGGCTTGAGCCGGGGAAATCGAGGACGATCGGTTCAGGGCGTTGGGGTTGGCGGATTCGATTAGATATTTCGCATCCGAAAACTTTCGACTCCGAAGCGCCTTTAGAAGGGAAAGATCACTTTGCCGCCTCCCCGGCGACTGCCTAGATGATCGCTGTTGCTTTCCGGTTCGCTGGGTTGCAAGGCATTCAGGAGTCTCGAACGCGTTCAGAATTGCAGAACGATCAGGCTCTCTGTGTTGCGATATGTGGAACCACTTCGCGTTCCCGAAAGACCTACCGGTCCATGAGTACCCGAGACCGACAACGCCTGTACCGGGGCCGCAGGCAGCGATGTTTTTTGCAGTCGGAACTGGGGTCGTTGCGGCGTGACGCAGACGTTAGTTCGAAAATTCGCACGGCTCTCAATCAGCGCGACTCAGCGAAACAAGAGTCCGAGCGGTACTCAGTGTCTTAGTCGTCGGCTCGCCGAAGGCGTTTCGCACGAGACTCCGATGCTGGCCGGCGTTCTTCCAACTGCAGCATTCCCATTCGCTTCAGGTGGTAACGAATCGTAGATCTGTCCCGACCCATGCGTCTGCCCATTTCCGCGATGTTGCCCCCGCAAGCGATGAGCTGCTTCTGAAGCTCTTTGCGCAACTCCTGCTGCGCTAACGATCGAGCCTCCGCAGCCGTCACCCCGCAGAGCACAGACTTCCGCCGATCAGCGACACGATCCGTCTGGGTTTTGATGCTGACGAGTTCACGGGCAACCTCCCCCACGCGGTCCAGGTCGTGCCTGAATTGAAGATATCGGTCGGCCCCGACCCGGAGCGCCTCTTCACAATCGGGGATCGAACCGAACGCCGTGATCATCACGACCGGCACGTTCGATATCTCACGGACTCGTCGCACCAGACCGAGTCCGTTCAATCGCGGCATCTGCCAATCCGTCACAATCAGATCTGGCTGGTCTCGCACGAAGGCGCTGAACGCATCCATTCCATCTGCAGCGTAGGAGATCATAAACCCAGCCTTGGCGAGGCTGGCACCGAGGATTTCGCGCGCTTCCGCGAGATCGTCGACCACCAATGCTCTTCCCAGACAATCGTCCGGATACCCATCCATAGAACTGCCCCCTACCTCACCGCCATACGGCTACGAGTTCAGGCGATCCTAACAAGAGCGGTCATCAGATAGGCATCAGATCTCTCGTGGAGACCGAGTAATGAGTGATTGGAGGTGAGCGGCGGTAATTGAGGTCGCAGTGGGGTTGGGCTAGGAGCCTTCGGCGGCGATTGCGATCTGATTCACACCGGCTGCCTTCGCCGCGTCCATCACCGAAACCAGGAGATGGTTCTGGGACTTCTGATCCGCCTGGATCACGATCGCGCCCTGCGGATTCTCGCCGTGAAGGCGTTCGATATTGGCCCGTAACGAACGTGGATCGACCTGTCGCCGATCGATCCAGATCTGACCATTCTCGGTAATCGCGATCAGGATATTCCCCTTGTCCTTCGAAATTGCCGTCTGGGCGGGAGGACGAATGACGTCGACGCCAGCCTCCTTCACAAAGGATGCAGTCACGATGAAGAAGATCAACATGATGAACACGACGTCCAGCATGGGGGTCATGTTCACTTCGCTTTGTGCTGATTCTCGCATCCGTTTGCCGCGCATCAGGCAGGCCTCCTGGTCGTTCACCTTTGTCGCTCGAGATGAGCCGCAAGTCAGGCCGGATTGCGCAAGTCAGATCTCAGCTCCGTTAGTCGCACACACCCTGTGCGCGAGTTCACCGCAACGTTTCTACGTTTCAGCGTTTCAACGCTGCGGCAACAGAGACCTGAGAGCTAAAAGATTCGTTGATCTAGAAGACGATCACGAAGACGACGGGCGCGTCCGAATCTGGCGGCTCCTCGAGTCGAAGATTGGACTCAAAGGCTAGGTTCCGCGCCCTCCGGTAGCAAGGCGTCCCGCAAAGATCTTCGTGCTGTGGACCTGGATTTGGAGTCTGACGATGCGTGGGATTGCAAAACCTGATTTTTCGTACCGATCAGCCCCTCCTGACCCCAATATCCGACCCGTCGAATCCAGAACTCGGACGCAGCAGGCCGGGCGGTATCGAGGCCGGAAATGAGTTTAGTCTCGATGGGCGAAGCCTTTGGCCCGCGACTGCCCCAGGGCAAGCGGATCCCGTTTCTGGATGGTGATCCATGCAGATGATTGCGCACGATGTGCAGCGCCCTCGGCCGCTGCACGTCTCAGCCCATGTAATACTCCGAAACGAAGGTCACCTCGATCGCCTCGAGACTCAAGAATCGATTGCAACTCTCCACCATCCGATTGAGATTGGCGCTGTATTGCTCCGGTGTCGTCGCATCGAAGAAGACCATCGGATCATCGAGCGCTTCGATCGGGAACGACTCCTCGACGATCGCCGACCACTGCACCGGCGCATCGGACGTTAGGGCACGTACGATCTCGTTACGGACATAGCCGAAGGTCGACTGGGTCTCGATCGCGACCTTGCGATGATCATCGTGCCAGATCCGGATGAACTCCTGCTGGCTCAATTCGGGGCGCTTCGAAATGCAGCTGATCTGCTTCATTCCTTTGGTGCGCTGGCCCTTCCGTCTATCGTGGACCATGGGACACGACTCGACGACCAGATAACCGGCGATTCGGCCCTCGACGAGCGCGGCGAGTGCATCCTCTGCGGGTCCGCGATCGGCTGCGTCATGCAACCAGAATGAAACCATGGCGCGGATCGGCGGATCACTCTTGCGCACGGGCACGCCCGCGGCGACATCTGCATCACTAGCAAAAACGCTGATCTCGGTGGCGCCGATAGCCAGAATGGCCGGAACCGCTTTGTCACACAACTGCTCACGGAGCTTCGTGCCATCCGCGTTCGCGTCTTCGAAGAGCAGATAGAAGAGTTTTTGCACTAGATCATTTCCCCGACCTGGACTGCCCGCGCATGTCCATTCAGCACATGACAAGGCCGCCGTTGGGCGATATCCACTGGCCCGTTATGAAGCTGCTCTCCTCGCTCGCAAGAAAAAGTGCCGTCGCCGCGATATCTGCGGGCGTACCCATCCGACCAAGGGGCGTCGCTCCGATCAAAGGCTTGATCGCGAAATCGGGAAGCGCTGCCGTCATCGGCGTTTCGATCACGCCCGGACAGATCGCGTTCACGCGGATGCCGAATCGACCGAGTTCACGCGCCGCCGCGCGAGTGAGACCGAGGACCGCGCTCTTCGATGCCGCGTAGCTGATCGTCCCTTGAGAAGACAAGCCAGCGATGCTCGACATATTGATGATGGTGCCGGGATTTTTTTCGCGCTGCATTAGCTTCACGGCCTCTCGAAGACAGAAGAAGACCCCGTTCACATTGATCGCCATCAGTTTGGTAAAACCCTCGTCGCTCATGTAGATCGCCTGCTGACCCGTCTTCATCAACTGGTCGTGACCATCGCCCGGTGCCCGGTCCACGCCGGCGTTGTTGACGAGTCCATCGACGCGGCCAAATTCTGCATCGATCTTGGCGAAGACTTCGACGACGGCTGCCCCATCCGACACATCGACCGCACCCGCGAAATGGCCTGAGCCAGTCAATAGCGATACGGTTTCTTCCGCGGTCTCCGGATTCAAATCCACGGCGGCAATGCGCGCGCCAGCGTCCGCGAATCGCACGGAGATCTCACGACCTATACCCGACCCGGCTCCCGTTACGACGACGACTTTATTTTCGATCTTCATTCACTCGTTTCCCCTAGACTTCGACGCCTTCGACCTCGGGATCGTCGTAGCGCTGATGGATGAAGGGCAGCAGCCAATCACCCGGCACGGGTCGCAGGACGCGCCCCGAACTCAGCACGGTCCCCTCCGCATACTCGAACGCCACGATTCGTCGGACAGGGAGATCAGCCACCGGGTCGAACGGAGAATCGCATAGCTCGAGGTCGCCCTCGAGACGCCAGACTCGCTCGTAATGATGACGCCATTCGAGACGGACGAGCTGAGGGTCTTGATCGAAACCCTTGCCCGGCGTACAGCTCGGGAAGGCCTTGAAGCAGTAGCCGTATTCCGTTTCCTCGCGCGGGCCGAGTTCCTCGACGCGGGTCGCTTTTGCAGCGAGATAACCAATTCCCATTCGCTCGACTCTGGCCGAGACCACGTCCTCTCGCACATGGAAATCGATATCAGCGAGTTTCCTGGGCTCACCGAATCGTTCGCGACCGCCGACCACGGCTTGCTCCGATGTCATTGGCATCGTCAGGAGATAGCTGCCCGGCTTGTCGTCGTAGTCGACACGCACTCCGAAACTGGCAGAACGATTCTCGAGCGTCACGTCTTGCGAAACATGCATCACGACTGAGGAGAACGAGACGAACACCTCCGACCCGATGCTGGCTTCGAGCGGCTTGGGAACGACTGCCTG
>JAQBEG010000328.1:0-4119 GCA_032123985.1 Deltaproteobacteria bacterium | reverse complement strand
CCGCCGCCCGCGCCAGCGCCAGACCATCGTAGTCGACCGTAGCGACATGTCCGGAGCGTTCGAGGTAGAAGAGTTCCTTATCGCTGGACCCTACGTCATTGAGAATTCGCTCTGCATCACGCGGCCGTGCGGTTCGGTCGAGGCGTCCATGTGCGACCAGAATCGGTGCGCGGACGCTCTTGAGTTCCGCAATCACCTGCGACTGCAGCGAGATTAGCTCGGCGACCGCAGCAAAGGGGATCGCTTGCATGCCCGGATGACGTGCCTTTGCCGCTGGGTCGCGAATGTCGGCACCGTCCTTCTTGGCGCGTGAAGAAACGAATAATCGCAGCAGCGGCAGGAGTTGCGGGATGGGCGGAGGCAAGACCAGTGGCGTCCCAATGACGACCAGGGCATCTACCTCTTCGGTCTGCGCGAGCCTGAGACTAACGAGCCCACCCATCGAAACACCGACCAGAAAAACACGATCGTGCTCAGCCTTCAGCGCGGCCAACTCGTTGCGCGCCAGCTCGACCCAGGCCTGCCACGAAGTCTCCGCGAGTTCTTCCACGCCCTTCTCATGGCCTGCCATCCACGGCGCACGCGCGCGCACCCCCCTCGCGACGAGCAGTTCGGCCACGGGTCGGACTTCATAGGGCGTACCGGTCAAGCCATGCAGACAAAGCGCCGCCGCGCCGTTCGCCACGTCAGCCCCTGGCCGAAAATCAAATGCGTCGGGATCCACCTCTAACCGTTGAACCGCGGTCATTTTTCAAGTTCCTCCCTCGCCCAGTTCGTGACGCTCTGAACGACGTCGCGTAGCGCGAGCCCGCTCTTCTTGGCCGCCCGTTTGCAGTCGTCGTATTCAGGCGAGTATTGCACGCGCCCCTCTGGCCCCCGAATGACCTTGACTCGCAGTGATCCCAACGGCGTCTTCAATCGAACGGTCTCGCGCTCGAGCACCAGCCGATCCCAATTCGAAGTGCGCACGCCAATCGCGGTCGATTCTGCGAACAGGATTCGTGCGAGTGGCTGGCGGTCGACCGGCCGTGCGAGCACGCGGACGAGAAATCCCGGTCGATTCTTCTTCATCTGAAGATGCTGGAGCGAGACGTCGAGCGCGCCGGCGTCGAAGAGCCGCTCCATCAGATAGTCGAAGTGCTCGGGCACGAGATCATCCAGGTTCGTCTCGATACAAACGACCCGATCGCCCGTGAACGACTGCCCTTCGCCGAGGACCGCACGCAATACGTTCGGGAGTGGGCCTTTCCGATCATTACCGGCGCCATAGCCGATGCGCTCGATCGTCATCGCCGGAAGTGGGCCGAACTCATCGACGATCGTACGAAGAATCGCGGCCCCGGTTGGCGTAAGCGTTTCCCACTCGACACCCGCTGGAACCGTCGGTATTCCGGAGAGCAATTCCAGCGTCGCGGGGGCCGGCAGCGGGAGGAGCCCATGATCCGAATCGATCGTACCGTGTCCGATCGCAATCGGAGTACAGGTGACGCGCCCGATCTCGAGGCATTCCAGCCCGATCGCGGCCGCGACCACATCCACGATCGCATCGACCGCTCCGACCTCGTGAAAATGCACGTCTTCGAGCTTCGAGCCGTGCACTTTCGCCTCTGCAAGGCCAAGCGCTTCGAAGATCGCAAGCGATCGCTGTTTGACATTCGGCTCGAGCTTGGCCCGCTCGATCAGCAACCGAATCTCCGAGTAGGGGCGACCATGACTGTGGTCATGACCGTGCTCATGACTGTGGACATGACCGTGTTTCCCGTGACTGTGCGCGCGAGCCTGCGCAAGTTTCTTTGCACGAGCCACGGGAACCTTGACGTCTACATAGCGTGCGGCAAAACCCGATCGTTGAACCTTTTTGACAACGAGTTTGAACTCGAGCCCCAACGGGTCGAGGCCCTCGAGCAGTGCCTTGCGCGACAGTCCGAGATCGAGCAGCGCACCCATGAACATGTTGCCCGCCGCTCCGGAGAACGCATCGAGATGGAGAACCTTTCGACCCACGGATACCGCCTGCTGAAGGTTGCCTAAAGCCTGTCTCTGCCTAGATCCTGTTGATGTCTGCCTAGAGCCTGTTGATAACTGCCTAGAGCCTGTTGATAAGAGTCGCGACGTGCGCGGCTCCGAATCCGTTGTCGATATTCACGGTCGTCACATTTGACGCGCAGCTATTCAGCATCCCGAGCAATGCGGCGATTCCGCCCAGCGACGCTCCGTAGCCGACGCTCGTCGGAACGGCGATCACGGGTTTATCGACCAGCCCGCCAACCACCGACGGAAGCGCCCCCTCCATCCCGGCGACGACGATCAGAACCCTCGCCTCCCGAATCAACGAGAGCGAGCCAAGCAGACGATGTAGACCCGCGACGCCCACGTCCTGTAAAAACTCGACCTTGTTTCCGAACCTTCGAGCCACCTGGACCGCCTCCGCGGCGACCGGCAAATCAGCGCTGCCAGCCGAGATCACCAAAATAGTGCCCTTACCTCGAATCGCCGGCTCGTCTGGCCCAATCCAGACAAGTCTCGCCGACGCATCGTATTCAGCGTCGGACAACTGGCCAAGGATGCTTGCCGCCTTTTCGGAATCGACGCGGGTCACGAGGACGTCCTGACCCACCTGCCGAAGAGCCCGCGCCGCTTCGACGATCTGTTCGGGAGATTTCTCGCCACCGTACACAACCTCGGGGATACCCTGGCGCAGCGCGCGGTGGGTATCGATGCGAGAAGTCGCGGTCTCGAGGTATGGAAGCTCCGCCAGTCGGCCGGCGGCGCTCTCGATATCCGTCTGACCCGACTGGACCGCTTCGAGTAGCTCGCGAAGACTGTCAGAATCCAATACGCCTCTCCAAGGGTGGGACCCCGGATCGTATCAGACGTCGAGGCTCTCGGAGGCCGGATGAATCGGCGCCCAGTGTGCCACCTGTGTCGGGACCAGAACCAATCGGCCGCTGATCTCTCCGACGTCGTCCGAGAATGCCGACTCGATTCGCAGCGAGTCCGGTCCCGCAATCACCTCGATGAAGGATCGCAGCGCCTCCTCTGCATTCTCCATAGCCAGCGACGGGATCGAAGGCAACAATCTCGAGTTGAGCGCATCGGCGATTCCAGAAGCGACGTGAGACGCGACGATATTGCCAACTTCCATCAGTGCCGACTCGATCACGGCTGGCACGAGATCGCCGGACTCGATGCCTACGATTCGCCGGACCAGCGCTTCGCTCGCCGGCCCCGGGAAGAGGATCCCGACGACCGCCTCGAGACATCCTTCGAACTCGAAAAACACACCGGTCGACCAGCCCGCGGTCTCCTCGTCGCAGCCGGCCTCGCCACCCGATGCGTCTGGGACGATGACGACCGGCACGTCAGCGTGAATCGTTCGATCCACGAGTTGAGCGAGGGCGTCCGCAGCCTGCTGGGCGCCCAAATGCGTGAGTTCGGCAAGTCTGTCGATCTCGGCTTTGTAGTCCGGATGCATCGGCTACACCAGGTGATTCAAATCGATCAGGAAGACGGGAGATCCATCGTCCAGAACGGTTAGGCCAGCGAGGATCCGAACCGACGCGAGCAGGTCCGGAACGGGTTTGACGTAAATTTCCTGTTGACCTTCAAAACGATCGACGAGCAGCGCGACGCGCTCGCCGCGGACTTCAGAGATGACGATCTGCACGGAACCTTTCGCTGATTCGTCCGCGTCGATGCGAAGTTCGCGCGCGAGTCGAAAGACAGGAATCGGTTCATCATCGATCAGAGCGAAACTGTCGCCCGCCGCCTCTTCTATGCAGTCGTCGGACAATTCGAGGATGCGTTCCACCTTGGCAATCGGAAGCGCCACACGTTCGTCCGCGATTCGAACCAGCAGTACACGCTGAACCGCAGCCGTAATGGGTACGAAGAACGTCGTCGTCGTTCCTCGGCCCGCCTCGGTACGCAATTCGACACCGCCACCCAGACTCTCGATCGTCGCTTTGACCGCATCCATTCCGACGCCTCGGCCCGACACCTCCGATACGGCTTGAGCGGTCGAGAGCCCCGGATGAAAGATGAATGCCGCCACCTGCTCCGGGGGAAGATCCGCGGCGAGGTCCTCGTGAATCAGACCCGCGGCGACCGCGCGGCGGC
>JAQBEG010000327.1:0-3012 GCA_032123985.1 Deltaproteobacteria bacterium | reverse complement strand
TCCACGACGAACGCGACCATGCCGATCATCAGCAGTGGGGCGGTTTCGCCGAGCGCTTGCGCCATTCCGATGATGGTTCCTGTGAGGATGCCAGGCAGCGCGACCGGTAGCACATGGTGAGCAACGACCTGGAGTGGAGATGCACCGATTCCCATTGCAGCTTCTCGAATCGAGGGAGGCACTGCCGCCAGGGCGGCGCGTGCAGAGATGATGATGATCGGAAGTGTTCGAATCGCGAGCACGAGTCCGCCGACCAGGGGGACGGATCGCGGGAGGCCGAAAAGTCCCAGAAAGATTGCCAGTCCGAGGACTCCGAAGATGACGGATGGGACCGCGGCGAGGTTGTTGATGTTGATCTCGACGAGATCGGTCCAGCGACTTTCCGGCGCGAATTCCTCCAGATAGACCGCGCTCGCCACGCCCAGTGGAAAACAAAGGATGAGCGTGACGAAGAGCGTCAGCATCGTGCCGACCAGCGCGCCGCCGATCCCTGCCAACTCGGGCTCGCGACTATCTCCCGACGTGAAGAACGAAGTATTGAAGACCGTTTTGATGATTCCTTCATCCGCGAGTTGGTCGAGCCACGCGATCTGGGCATCATTCAATTGTCGGTCGCTCTCAGGGACGGTTTTCGAGATATGTCCTTTCACGTAGAAGTCTGCATCATCGGATAGAGTCAGCTCGAAAGTGGCCGTTTCACCGACGAGATCCGGGTCCTCCAAGACCCGGTCCTGAAGCTCGTAGGCTGCCCCGAGGCTGACCAGGCGGTACAAGTTCCGTTTGTCTCGCCGACCGGTGACTTCGGGGAATCGCTCCTGAAGTCGTTGTTTGACGAGTGCCGAGTAGTCGCCGAGGCGGAGCGACTCGATGGTTCGCTTGCCGCCGGGGTCGATCAACTCGGGATCGATATAGATTTCTAGTACGGCGACGCTTTTGAAGAATGCTCCAGATCCGCCGATCAGGATGCTGCCGAATAGAACAGTCAGGATCAGCAGAGCGATGCCGATCGCCGACAGTCCATAGGCGCGGAAACGTCTTTCCGATCGATTTCGCTTCTGGACACGTCTGTCCGCACGCCGAGTCATTTCGCCTTCATTCTCGATGGAGCTCGAACTACTCATATTGTTCTCGGAATCGCCTCACGGTTGCCAAGGCGATCAGGTTGATGCCAAGCGTCAGGACCAGCAATGTGAGGCCAAGCGCGAATGCAGCGAGCGTCTTGGCGCTGTCGAATTCCTGATCTCCGACAAGCAGAGTGACGATCTGCGCGGTGACCGTTGTGACCGCTGCGAGCGGATTGGCGGTTAGGTTGGCAGCGAGACCCGCTGCCATGACGACGATCATAGTTTCACCGATCGCGCGAGAAATGGCCATGAGAATGGCGCCGACGATGCCCGGGAGCGCCGCCGGCAGGATTACGCGTTTCACCGTCTCTGATCGCGTCGCACCAAGGGCTAGAGAGCCTTCCCGCATCGCGCGAGGGACCGCCGTGATTGCATCGTCTGAGAGCGACGAGATGAACGGAATGATCATGACACCCATGACCAGGCCGGCGGCGAGTGCACTCTCCGAGGCGACATCGAGTCCCATGGATTCCCCGACACGACGGATGAAAGGGGCAACGGTCAACGCCGCGAAGAAGCCATAGACGACGGTGGGTACGCCGGCCAGGATTTCGAGCAAAGGCTTCACCACCGATCGTGTTCGCGCCGCTGCGTATTCGCCGAGGTAGATCGCCGAGAGCAGGCCGATCGGGATGGAGACAGACATTGCGATCAAGGTGATCAACATCGTTCCGGCGAATACGGGCACGGCGCCAAAGCTTCCGCTCGCGCCGATCTGGTCTGCCCGAAGCGCGGTTTGCGGGCTCCACTTCAAGCCAAGGAAGAACTCCGCAGGACTCACCAACTGAAAGAATCGGAGTGCTTCGAATAGGAGGGAGAGGACGATGCCGACCGTAACGAGAATGGCGAGACCGCTGCAGGTGAGCAGCAAAAAACGGACGAGTCGTTCGACAGACTCTCTCGCCGAGAAGCTCGGCGAGATTCGCGAGCGTGCCCAGGTCAAGCCCGCGCAGCCGGCAGCCAGCGCCAAGGCAACGCCGACGCCGCGTTGCCCCAATCCGCCATCGCCGCTCGAGGATGCCAAGCGATCGGTGTCGAGTAGCTGCCAGGCTATGCACGCAGCGATGGCCGGAAGTGCCGTCCAGAGTGCTACGAAGTAGCCGTAATGTCCCGGCAAGGACCGAAGGCTCGCCCAACGCCCGCCCACGAGAGCAAGCGCTCGCCTGCGGCCTAGCTGGTAGGCGACGACGATCATCGTGATCAAGCCGACGAAAATGAGCGCAGACATGGCGATCGGCAAAACTCCCCGGAAGAGACGATATCTCGAGGATCAGGGGGCTACATGCTCAGCAATTCGAGATTTTCTCCGGTCGTTCGAACGATGGTGCGATCGCCCGCTGGAAGAGGAATCAGTCCCTTGTCCGCGAGGTAGCCGTCCATTCCTATCGATTTCTCACTGGTGAACTCGGTGATGAATTCATTCAATCCGGGGACCTTGCCGACGTGTTCCTTCTTTAAGTAGAAGTAGAGCGAACGGGAGATGGGGTATTCGCCGCTCGCAATATCCTCGAAGGTTGGCTGCGTGCCGTCGATCGGGCTGCCCTGAATCCGATCCTCGTTCTGATCGAGGAATGAGAAACCGAAGATTCCCAATGCCGAGGGATTCGCGCCGAGCTTTTGAACGATCAGGTTGTCGTTCTCGCCGGCCTCGACATAGGCGCCATCTTCTCGGATCGCGTGGGCGACTGCCTGGAATGCCTTCTTGTCTTTCGACTTGAGATCGCTGAGCATCGGCAGCTGCTTGGCCCCTCCCTCCATCGCGAGTTCGACGAACGCATCACGTGTGCCTGAGGTGGGCGGCGGACCGAGGACCTCGATCTTGCGATCGGGCAAGGAGGGATCCACGTCCTTCCATGTGCGATTCGGATTCGGGACCAACTTTCCGGCG
>JAQBEG010000326.1:0-11024 GCA_032123985.1 Deltaproteobacteria bacterium | reverse complement strand
CCCACTGCCGTCCGTTCAACCATGTCTTCGTCGAAGAGAAAACCCATCCCCTCGGCACTCGCGAGCGCCGGCTCAATCGCATCGACGATTTTGATACTCGCGTCGATCGGTTCCTGATTGCGAAAGACTGCGATCTGCCCACCTTCGTTGGATCGCACGCCGATGGCCAGGCCGATGCCACCGTATTCCTCGGCGAACACGACGATCGCCGCGCGTGCCGGCCCGACAGGAAGAAAGCCCGTGTTCAGGACCGGCGCATTCAACGACGGACGCAACGCGAGCAGACTCGCTTCCGAAAGCGCCAAAGGGTCGGACGAGCGTCGAAACATAAGTCATGCATCGGCCTGGTTACAGGAATCTTGAGTGTCTCGAGACGGCAGTCCGCTACGGAACGTCCTGCCGGGCCTGAGATTTCCCGATCGGAAAAACGTCTCGGCCACCTGACCGCAAGACCTTTCGCGATGCCGCGGGAGGGATACAATCCCCAAACGTGGACGGTGGGTGGGGTTCTCCGCACCCTCCTCGCCATTCTAATTCCGAGGCCCATTGGGGTCCTCAGCCGATTCGAGCCAAGCTAAAGGCTCCAGCCAGCCGAGAAATGGTCCAGATTGACAACGAGCAAAATCCAAGGCGCCAAGCCCTCGAAAACCATCGACAGCGTCGCGATCCGATTCGCCGGAGATTCGGGCGACGGAATGCAGCTGACGGGAACGAAGTTCACGGACGAGACCGCGCTCGCCGGCAATGATCTTTCTACTTTTCCAGATTTTCCTGCCGAGATCCGCGCGCCCGCGGGCACGATGGCCGGAGTCTCCGGTTTCCAGATCCATTTCGCGAGCCATAACATCCATACACCAGCGGATCGACCCGATGTCCTGATCGCCTTCAATCCAGCGGCCCTGCGCGCAAACGTCGATGACGTACGGCCGAACGGCATGGTGATTATCAACATCGACTCCTTCAATCAGAAGGCGATGACGCGTGCCGGCTTTACCGACGATCCTCTACCGGAGCTACGCAGGCGATATCAGCTCGTCGAAGTACCGTTCACGACCCTCAACCGCGAAGCGCTCGTGGGCCTCGATCTGAGCCAGCGCGAAGTCGATCGCTGCAAGAATTTCTTTGCGCTCGGCGTGCTGTGCTGGCTTTATGCGCGACCGATGGAAGCAACTGAGCGCTGGCTCGGGGGCAAGTTCAAGGGCGATGTACTCGAGGGGAATATCCGAACGCTTCGTGCGGGTCACGCCTTCGGCGAGACGACGGAACTCTTCCCGGTCTCGTTCGTGGTACCCGCCGCGAAGATCGAATCCGGGACCTACCGCAACATAACAGGGAACCAAGCCCTCGCCTGGGGCATCGTCGCAGCCGGGGTTCAGATGGAGCGCGACGTTTTCCTCGGCGCCTATCCGATCACGCCGGCCAGCGAAGTGCTTCACGAAGTCGCCCGGTATCGCCATTTCGGCGTCAAGACATTTCAGGCGGAGGACGAGATCGCAGCCGCCTCTTCCGCGATTGGAGCCGCTTTTGCCGGACAGCTCGCGGTCACCATCTCGAGCGGCCCGGGATTTGTGCTGAAACAAGAGGCGCTCGCGCTCGCGGGTATGGTCGAGTTACCGCTGGTCGCGATCAACGTGCAACGTGCGGGGCCCTCTACGGGTTCTCCGACCAAGACTGAACAAGGCGATCTGTTGGCAGCCCTTTTCGGTCGCCATTCACAGAGTCCGCTTCCGATCCTTGCTGCGAGTGCGCCCGGAGATTGCTTCCACGTCGCACTCGAAGCCTTCCGAATCGCGGTCAAATACATGACGCCAGTCATCGTTCTCAGCGACGGCTACATCGCCAACAGCTCCGAGCCCTGGCTCATTCCAGACATCGATTCGCTCGAGCGCGCGCCGATTCAATTCGCCGTTCCGCTCGATGTCGGCGAATTCCAGCCTTACTCGCGCAACCCGGAG
This sequence comes from Deltaproteobacteria bacterium, assembly GCA_032123985.1. Classification (GTDB taxonomy): domain Bacteria; phylum Myxococcota_A; class UBA9160; order UBA9160; family UBA4427; genus UBA4427. The sequence continues at coordinate 9,069 of JAQBEG010000326.1, read as the reverse complement.
ACGCTCGCGCGCCCCTGGGCGATTCCTGGCACCCCCGGCCTCGAACATCGGATCGGCGGCCTCACTAAACAGGACATCACGGGCAACGTCCAGTACAACGCCGACAACCACGGCCGGATGAACGCACTCCGCAAACAGAAGATCGAAGGCATCGCAAATGACTTCCCACCGATCGAAATCGATGGGCCGATCGACGGCGAAATTCTAGTCGTCGGCTGGGGCGGAACCCTGGGTTCGATCACCGCAGCGGTCGAGGCCGTCCGCGCCGAGGGCCTATCGGTTTCGCGAATCCACCTTCGACACCTGAATCCTTTCCCGCGCGACCTCGGCGACGTGTTGAAGCGCTTCGACAGGGTGCTGCTACCCGAACTCTCCGACGGCCATCTGGCGATGCTGCTGCGCGCGAAGTTCCTGATCGACGTTCGATCCCTCGCCAAGGTCGAGGGCCAACCATTCAAGATTGCCGAGCTCACCAAAGCGCTTCACGAGCTGCATTCCGAAATCGACGAAACCGTCTAAAGGGTCGTATCCATGTCAGCAGAACCGACAGTCAAGATTTCTCGCAAGGATTTCGTCTCGGACCAGGACGTGCGCTGGTGCCCGGGATGTGGCGACTATTCAATCCTGGCCAACGTACAACGCGTCATGCCAGAGCTCGGCGTACCCCGGGAGAATGTCGTATTCGTGTCCGGAATCGGCTGTTCCAGCCGCTTCCCCTATTACATGAATACCTACGGATTTCATACGATCCACGGTCGAGCACCGGCCTTCGCCACCGGAATCAAGGCGAGCCGCCCAGATCTCTCGGTGTGGATCGTCACCGGAGACGGCGATGGCTTGTCGATCGGCGGCAACCATCTCCTTCACGCGATTCGTCGAAATATCAACACTCAGATCCTGCTCTTCAATAATCAAATCTACGGACTGACCAAAGGGCAGTACTCCCCGACCTCCGAAGTTGGCATCAAGACAAAATCGACACCGCAGGGATCGATCGATCACCCGGTCGATCCGATCGCGTTCGCACTGGGCTGTGGGGCCACTTTCATCGCCCGCACGATCGACGTCGACGCGAAGCACATGCAGGAGATCCTCAGGCGCGCTCACGAACACAAGGGCACCGCCTTCATCGAAATCCTGCAGAACTGTCCGGTCTTCAACGACGGCATCTGGGACGCCGTGGAGAATCGAAAATCACGCGATAAGGCCGCTCTCCTGCTCGAACACGGCGAGCCGCTGGTCTTCGGTCCACCGGGCCAACGACGGGGCATCGTCTTCAAGGACGGCATTCCAAGCGTGATCGATCTGGCCGACGACGATGACCCCATCGAGCGCGGCGTGGTGGTCCACGACGAACGGGCCGATGCGTCGTCTTATGCGGGCGTGCTAGCGACATTACAGCGGCCCGATTTCCCGCTCCCGGTCGGCGTCTTCAGAGCTGTCGAGAAAGCGACGTACGAAGAGATGCTGCAGGCGCAGGTGGATACGGCGATCGCGGATCGCGGACGTGGGGACCTGAAAGCGTTGTTGAACTCCGGGGACACCTGGCAGATCTAGCTTGGTTTCGCCGTTCGTGCGAATGGGCTAAGCGGGCACGGTGCTAGGTCTCTAGGCCGGGGGCGGCTTTGGCCAGGGTTTCACCGATTTCGGCCGGGGATGGCGATACGGCGACACCATTGGCTTCGAGTGCTGCAATCTTATCCGAGGCCTTGCCCTTTCCGCCCGCGATGATTGCACCGGCGTGGCCCATGCGTTTGCCGGGCGGAGCATTCTGCCCGGCGATGTATGCGGCGACCGGCTTGTCCATATTGGATTTTATGAACTCGGCTGCCTCTTCCTCGGCGGAGCCGCCAATTTCACCGATCATCACGACAGCCTTTGTGTCCGGGTCGGCCTGAAAGAGCGCGAGCGCGTCGATGAAACTGGTGCCGATTACGGGGTCTCCGCCAATGCCAACACAGGTCGACTGACCGATCCCGAGCCGCGAGAGCTGATCGACCGCTTCATAGGTCAACGTCCCCGAGCGGGAGATCACACCGACCGGACCGGGCATTGTAATCTGCGCCGGCATGATGCCGATTCGGCATTGCTCGGGCGTCACCACGCCCGGGCAGTTCGGACCGAGCAAACGAGTGCGGCTCCCACGCAGCGCCGATTTGGCTCGGGCCATGTCGATGACCGGAATCCCCTCGGTAATGCACACTGTGAGTTCCAGCTCGTTCTCGGCTGCCTCGAGGATCGCATCCGCGGCTCCCGGTGGCGGCACGAAAATGACGGACGCGGTTGCGCCTGTCGCAGCTATGGCCTCGGCCACGGTGTTGAAGACCGGAATGCCTTCGATCTCGCTGCCGCCCTTGCCGGGATGGACACCGCCGACGACCTGCGTTCCGTATTCGCGCGAAAGGCCAGCATGGAATGTTCCCATTCTGCCCATTCCCTGGATGATCAGCTTCGTGTTCTTGTCGCAGAGAATCGCCATGTCAAGCCGCTCCCTTACCAGCGGTGACGGCTGCGACGGCGAGTTCACCCGCGTCCTTGAGCGTTTCAGCTGGCGTAATATTCAGACCGGACTTCGCGAGAATTTCGCGACCCTCGGCCGCCTTCGTACCCTGCAGACGAACGACGAGCGGTACGCCGACACCGAGTTCGGCAGCCGCAGCCACGACCCCCTCGGCGATCAGGTCGCAGCGCACGATCCCACCAAAGATGTTGACGAGGATGGCTTCGACGTTTTCGTCACCCAGGATGAGCTTGAAGGCCTCCTTCACTTTCTCTTTATCGGCGCCGCCTCCCGCATCGAGAAAGTTTGCTGGCTTGCCGCCGCAGTAGTGGATCATGTCGAGGGTCGCCATAGCGAGACCAGCTCCGTTCACCATGCAGCCTATATTTCCGTCGAGGCCGACATAGGCGAGATCTATCTCGTTCGCGGCGCGCTCGCGCTCGTCTTCTTCGTCGGAATCGCGTAATTCGGCGATCTCGGGATGCCGATAGAGCGCGTTGTCGTCGAAGTTGAGCTTCCCGTCGAGCGCAAAGAGATCGCCCTCGACGGTCAGCACGAGGGGATTGATCTCGACCTGCGAGCAGTCCTTCGCCATGAATAGTTTGAAGAGCCCGGTCACGAAGGGGACGAACTTCTTGACCTGATCAGCACTGAATCCCAATCGAAAGCCAAGATCACGAACCTGATAGTCGCGAAGACCGACGTTCGCATCGACGAATGCCGTGAGAATCTTCTCTGGCGTCTTCTCCGCAACGACTTCAATCTCCATTCCGCCTTCGGTCGAAGCCACGAGCGCAAACTTTTCAGCAGCACGGTCAAAGAGAATGGCGAGGTAGTATTCCTTCGCGATATTCGAGCCGGCCTCGACGTAGACCTTGCGCACCAGCTTGCCTTCGGGCGGCGTCTGCGGCGTGTGCAACGTCATCCCCAGGATTTCGCTCGCGGCTGTCTTTGCTTCCGAAGCGGACTTCGCAAGCTTGACGCCGCCCGCCTTGCCGCGCCCGCCGGCATGCACCTGGGCCTTGACCACGACGACGGCGGTACCGAGCCCTTTGGCAGCGCGTTCAGCCTCCGCGGGGGTGGTTGCGAGCTTACCGTTAGGAACGGCTACCCCGAACTCCCGGAAGAGCGCCTTCGCTTGATACTCATGGACATTCATTTTCGTTCCGTCTCCGATGACAACTAGATTAGAGCTCGATCTGTGAGACGAGCGTGCGAACGTGTTCGACGGAGGCATCGAAGTTCGCGCGCTCTTCGGCGTTGAGTTCGACTTCGATGATCCGCTCGAGACCGTTGGCACCGATCACACAAGGGACGCCCACATAAAGACCGTCAACACCGAATTCGCCCTCGCACAAGCATGCGCAGGCAATGACTCGCTTCTTGTCCTTCAAATAGGATTCGGCCATCTCGAGCGCAGAAATCGCGGGTGAGACGAATGCCGACCCGGTCTTCAGCAGCCCAACGACTTCACCCCCCGCCTGTTTCGTCCGCTCGACGATGGCATCGATGCGTTCCTTCGAGATCAGTTTGTCGATCGGAATCCCAGCGACAGTGCAGAAACGAACCAACGGCACCATCGTGTCGCCATGACCACCGAGCACCAGCGCGGTGACGTCCTGGACCGATACATCGAGCTCCCAGGCCACGAAACTTCGGAAACGAGTCGAGTCGAGTACGCCCGCCATTCCGATGACGCGATTCTTCGGGAACCCCGACACTTCCTTGAATGTGTAGACCATCGCGTCAAGCGGATTGGAGATCACGATGACGAAGGCATCCGGTGCGTTGTCGCGCACGCCGACAGCGACCTGCTTCATGATCGACAAATTGGTCTTGAGGAGGTCGTCGCGGCTCATTCCCGGCTTGCGTGCGAGTCCGGCCGTGATGATGACGACATCGGCACCGGCGATCCCGGCGTAGTCGTTCACGCCCGTGATCTTCGCGTCGCTGCCCATCAGCGGAGATCCTTCAGAAATATCGAGCGCCTTGCCCTGCGGCAAGCCTTCGACGACGTCGAATATGACAACGTCTGCGAGTTCACGGTAGGCGGCCTGTTCAGCTATCACCCCACCAATATTGCCTCCCCCAACCAATGCGATCTTCGGCCTTGCCAATTTGAATCCCTCCTCTGTTTCTTTGGGTTTCAGGTACGCGACGGCTGCGGCCGTATGCGTAGCGAAAGTTCATCGAGCTGATCGGACGTGACGGCCGACGGCGCTTCCATCAACAGATCCTGGCCCCGTTGGGTCTTCGGAAACGCGATCACATCTCGCAGATTGTCGACTCCAGCGAGTTTCATGACCCAGCGGTCAAAACCGAAAGCGAAGCCGCCATGAGGCGGCGCGCCGACTTCGAGGGCGTTCAGCATAAAGCCAAAGCTCCGCTCCATCTCCTCGTCGCTATAGCCCATGATCCCCAGGATCTTGCGCTGAATGTCGCTTCTATGATTGCGCAGACTGCCCGAACCGAGCTCGGTTCCGTTCAGCACGACGTCATAATGCGTGCCGCGCACTTGCTCCGGATCAGTGTCTAGTAGCGCCAGGTCTTCCTCGACGGGCGCCACGAAGGGCTGGTGCACATACGTAAGCTGGCCGTTCGCATCCCGTTCGAGGAGCGGGAAATCGACGACGAGAAGCGGATCCCACTCTCGGCCGTCGACTCGGCCGAGCCGTCGGCCCAGATCTTCGCGAAGTCGAGAAAGAATCGTATTCGCCTTGTCGCGCGCATCCGCCTGAAAGAAAATCACCATTCCGGGCTCGGCCTGGCAGCGTCCTCGAATAGCATCCAACTCGGGCTCACCCAAAAATTTCGTAATCGGTGACTTCCAGGAGCCATCGTCCTCGACCCGAATCCAACCGAGCCCCTTCGCGCCGAGTTCCTTTCGGACGAGTTTTTCGAGTCGGTCGATTTCGCCGCGCGACAATTCCTTGGCGTTGGCGATCGGAAGCGCCTTTACGATTCCGCCGGATTCGGCGACGTCGCGGAAAGCCTTGAACTCGCTCGTCAGGAATACGTCCGTCAGATCGACGAGTTCGAGCAGCACCCGCGTGTCCGGTCGATCGCATCCGTACCGATCCATCGCGTCGGCATAGGTGATGCGTTTGAACGGACTCACGAGTTCCACGCCACAGGAGCGACAGCCATCCACCGTGACCTTTTCGAGCACGGCTAGAATCTCTTCGACACCTACGAAGGAAAGTTCGAGGTCGACCTGTGTGAATTCGAGCTGTCGGTCTGCACGTTGATCCTCGTCGCGAAAACAGCGAGCAATCTGGTAGTAGCGATCGCAGCCGGCGATCATGAAAAGTTGTTTCATAATCTGCGGCGATTGAGGCAGCGCGTAGAATTCTCCAGGTTGAAATCGGCTCGGCACGAGAAAGTCTCGAGCACCCTCCGGCGTCGCCCGAGCCAGCATCGGCGTCTCGATCTCCAGAAAATCTTGCTCTGCCAATGACGTTCGCACCGCTCGTGCGAGGTCGTTTCGCACCTGCAACGCGCGTTGGAGCGGCGGGCGCCGCAGATCGTGAAGTCGATGCCGCAGACGGACCTGCTCGTCGACTTCGATCTCCTCCTCGATCGCAAACGGCGGAACAGAGGCGGCGTTGAGAATACGCAACTCGCGCACGTTGAGCTCGATGGTCCCGGTCGCCATGTTCGGATTGATCGTGTCTTCGCTGCGGCTTTCGATCTCGCCCCGTACCATCAACACCCATTCGGAGCGCAAGAGATGCGCCCGGGCGTGCGCTTCGGGCTCGGACTCCGGGCGAAACACAACCTGGACGATGCCGGTCCGATCGCGCAGATCGACAAAAATCACTCCGCCGTGGTCGCGACGACGATGAACCCAACCGGCGAGAATGATCTCATCACCGACTTTCGCGTTCATGACGTCGCCGTTGCGATGGCTGCGGCGCATGGCGCCCATTCCATCGAGCTCGACACTCTGCGTGCTCATCAAGACTCCCGAACGAATGGTTTGATTTCGGATTCGATTCAGGGGGTAGTGTCGATGGCACCGCGAAAGCTGCGGGCGAGACTTCTGAACCGAAAAATCGTTGTGAAATCGGTAGGTTGGATAGCAACAGCGCCGACCACTGTCAAATCAGGAAATGGCTCGAGACGCCACGCTAACTGGATCGAATCGACGAACCCACGAGTTCGTCGGCGGAGCAGACGCGATTGCGTCCCTGACTCTTGGCTAGGTACATCGCCTTGTCGGCCGCATCGAGCAGGATCTCCCGTGCGTCGCCATGAACCGGACACGTCGCGACACCAATCGAAATCGTCAGCCGCAAGGTCCCGTCGTGCCCCGCCTCGAACAGATGGGTTTCGATGCATTCACGAATACGCTCGGCGATCCGAAGGGCGACATCGTGCGGGGTATCGACAAGCAGAATCGTGAACTCATCCCCGCCATAGCGCGCCAGCGTATCGACCTGTCGCACACACTGGCCGAGCAGCTTGGAAAGCACACGCAGAGTCTCGGAACCGATCAGATGGCCGTGAACGTCGTTGACCGTCTTGAAGCGATCCAGGTCGAGGAAAAGAACCGAAAGTGGGTTGCCATACCGAGCGGCTCGCTGAATCTCGTTGTCCGCCGTCGCGAGGAGATAGCGGGCGTTGTAGCAACCTGTCACGTCATCGATGAACGCCTTCTCCTTGGCGTTGTGATATCGCTCAGCCGTCGCCAGCGCCGCATTCGCCCGTCTCGCAATCGTGTGTGCCACGGCCAGGTCGGCCTCGTCGAACCGCCGGCCCTCGGAAAGAATCCAGACATGGCCGGCTTCACGGTCCTCCCCATGCAACGGCACGGACAGCAAGGCGCCAGGGGACTCCAGCCCGACCCGACCCAGCGCGTGATGAAGGGGCCCCCAGGGCACGACACCGATCTCACCTCGGCCCATCGTCGATTCGAGAGATTTCTCGTCGACCAGGTATCGAATCAGACGGTCTCGGATCTCCTCCGCAAACCCTCTCGCCGCGACACCGGTGCCCTGGGGCGCCGGACTCGGAGAGAAAAATGCGATCCCACGGCGACAATCCAGGCGCTCGAGCAACAGTTCGAGGGCCATCGGATAAAGCTTTCCCGGCTCGAGACATGATGCGAGCGGCTCACAAGCACGCTCGGTCTCGAGTTGCGAACGAAGGTCCGACTGCACGCGCTCGACCTCGAGGAGTCGCGCAACGACCACGGTCGCCATCGGCAACGCTTCCCATTGCGCCGTCGGCAAGCGGTAGGTGACGGTCCCGACGGGACCCGATTCCGAGATCAGCGCACCCGTATCCGCCGAGGGCGCGGCGTCCGACATCGAGATCTTGGCGATCGCTGTGCCCGGTCGCTCCCACTGCGCCCAAACAGGATCTGCAAGAATGGCGTCGGCGTCGGGGCCAAGCGCAATCAGAATCAGCAGCGGTGCACCCACTGACGCTTCGGCCGCAGCAATCAACGAGTCGAAGGCGGCACAGGAGAATTGTGCACCATAGCCAGCCGACACCAGGCCAGCGGAGAGGGTCGTCACGACGCGATCTGAGCCCTCGCCAACCACCAGGGTCGGAATCGGAGCAACCAGCTCTGCCTCGGGCGTCAACAATCCCTCCCCTCGCCCCCCCCTCAGGGAAACCCGATTACACCAAACCGGTCACAAACAGCGTGACTCGATCATCGGAATAGAGAGTGGCGGCCTTGAGTCGGCCTGTCGATAGCGTGTCGGCGGCTTGTCGGTGGCCCGTCGGCCGTATAGGGACCATGGGACACGACTCTCGAGAGCGTGGAGATCTCGATTGAAGATCAGGCGTCGTCGCGGCAGAGCGACTCCCAATTCGCGCCCCCATTTAGGCTGCGCAGGATGCGTCCATGCTCACCGACGATCATTCCAAACTCTCCGGTCGGCGCGAACGAGACGGCCAATAAGTCGTCAAAGAACGCGGCCTGCTGCGATTGATCATCCCACACCAGCCAGGTCCGACCCTGATCTTCAGACAGCCACATGCCGCCCTGCTTACCCACCACGACGGCACGAAGGCGACCGATCCCCACGCCGTGAAGATCATGGGGAGAGACTCGCTCGCCGGTTTCCCAATGCTCACCGGCGTCCTTGCTGCGAAGAAGGGCACCCCCCTCACCGACCGCAAGGCCGACTCCGTGAGCAGCCACGCGGAGCGAGATCAGATTAGGAGAATCCACGATTCGAACGCGCACGCTGGACTCCAGCGCGCTTCGCTCGGTCCAGTATCGCTCCAGAAAATGGGGATCGTCGTCGAGATAGTCTTCGTAGTCCCAGGGCGGCGCGCCAAACACGACCACACGATCCGGTAGGACGCCCCCCTCTTCGAGCAGACTTCGAACTTCCTGAATTCGCGCCGCAATCAATTCGAAGAAGGCGTCGGGATCGCGTCGACGTCCGATTTGCTCGAGCTCAGCCTGGTTAACGCCGGGTTCGATCTGCCATTCCGATTGCGTCCGATGGCGATTCGAAGAAATGAAATTCTCGAGCCGTTCAGCCTCGGATTCGGCTACCTCGACCTGCCCAAACGCGAAACCAATCGGCTCGATGCTCACGAGATCC
>JAQBEG010000325.1:0-3713 GCA_032123985.1 Deltaproteobacteria bacterium | reverse complement strand
CGATGATCGCGACGCTGCTGCTCGAAGACGGTGCAGAGGAAAAATTATTTCTCAAAGGTCGCGAACCGACTCTGACGCCGGACGGACAATGGATCGTATTTGCATCTGCGTCATCGGCGGGCTATCGACTGCGGCGCATGCGGCCTGATGGCTCTTCTAGAGTGCCCATCAGCCCCGGGGGCACAGAAGAGCGCATGCCATCGGTGTCACCGGATGGGGAGTTCATCGTCTTCGTCCGAATGCTGAATGGCAAACGAGCGTTGGCGGTGCGTCGCTTCGACGGCAAGGGTGAACGAACTCTTGTCTCAGACGGATGGTCTGAGTTCCCAGTCTGGTAGCACGAACGAAATGGTCACCCTTCGCTCCGTTCGAACACGGAGCGTCACTAACGTTCTGACGATCGAGAGGATTTTTAGACCGATGAGCCATGTAGCGCAGCCCGATCTCGTTCCCGTCCATGGTGGACTCGACCAACTGGTTGACCGAATCGTTCCCTTCAATCACAAGGCCACGTTTCTGAAGGAAGCGGAAGGCCTGTCGTCGATTCGCGTCTCGGCGGCTGATCAGTCGACGGTTCATCGCCTCGCCGACGGCGCTTTGTCTCCCCTGATCGGTCCGATGAAGAAAACTGCCTTTGAGCTCGCACTGGCCGAAAAGGTCGTCCTGTCCGAAGGGGGACGTTATGCCTGGACGATTCCGATTTCGCTGCCGGTGACGGACGCCGAGGCTGGATCGCTCAAGGCAGGGTCATCTTGTGCGGTTCGAACTGAGGCCGGCGATGTCATTGCGATCATCGACGATCTCGAGGTTTTTGACTGGGACAAGGCTGCCTATCTGATGGCCGTTTACGGCACCGAGCGCGTCGATCACCCGGGCGGTCGGATCGTGGACAACGACGATCGCTCGAAACTTCTCGGCGGGTCGATTCGTGCGTTGCCCCAGCCCAGAAACAAAGAATATGGTGAGTTCATGCTCTCACCGCTGATGGTGCGCGCATTCATTCGGGACAAGAAATGGGAACGCGCGCTGGCCTTTCAGACGCGCAATCCTCTCCATCGCGCTCACGAGTATGCGTTGGTCTATGGTGTCGAACAGCTCACGGCCGCAGGCCACTTCGCCGGGGCCGTATTGAACCCTCTGATGGGTGAACTCAAGGGCGATGACGTACCGGCCGCAATGCGCATGCTCTGCTATCGAAAACTCCATAGCGAGCGTCTTCTGGGCGAGGGTGACAAGGACGAGTCGATCTGGGCAACGGCTGGCTACGACATTTCAGACATCTTCGAACTGATCGGCCTGGATATCAAGATGTTCTACGGCGGTCCTTCAGAAGCGATCATGCACGGCATCTACCGTCAGAACTACGGCTTCTCGGATATCGTGATCGGTCGTAAGCATGCCGACGCGCCCTTCGAGGATGGTGAGGCGATCTGGGGCGATTTCGATGCCCACGAAATCTTCGACAATCTCCCCGGAGAGCTGAAAATCCAGGCCTGTAAGGTCGGCTTCGCGGCATTCTACGAGACGATTGGCCGGGTGGACCTCACGGAGCGTCATCAGGGTGAGAAGCCGTTTTCGATTTCCGGCACGCAGGTTCGAGCACAGTTGCAAGCGGGCGAACGGCCCGATCCGCGCATCATGCGTCCCGAGACCTCGGACGTGCTCATCGATGCCTACAAGCAATAAGCGTCCGCACGCGGCGGAGCTCATTTTTGTCAGCGTTGATCACTAACGCGTCCAAAACCTCGGATGCAAGAGTGCGAGAACTGCGAAAAATTCGAGCCGCCCGAGCCACATCAGGAAGATCATCACGATCTTTTGCCAGGAGCTGAAGAAGGCGAAGTCCCCAGTGGGCCCGACCAGGTGGAGGCCAGGTCCGACATTGGAGAGCGTTGCGATCGAAGCAGTGCCCGCAGTGACGATATCTGCCTCTCCGATCGCGAGCAGTAGAGTGCCGGCGCCCCAGGCGGTGATCCAGAGAAAGAACAGGGCGACCACGCTTCGCACTGAGTCTTCGGGTACGGAACTGCCTCCGAGAGCCACGGAGATCACCGAATTTGGACCGTAAGTCAGGCGAACTTCGCGCATGGCGGCGCGCCATGCGATGACCGCGCGCGAGATCTTGAAGCCACCCGCAGTGGATCCCGCGCAGCCTCCCAAGACCATGATCGACACCAACAGTGTACGCGCAGGGTCCGGCCATTGATTGAAATCCACCGTCGCAAATCCCGTCGTGGTCAGGATCGACACGACTTGAAACAGCGCGTCTCCAAGAATTGTCATGATGGGAACGTCGCTGACATCGGCGACAGAGAGAGTGATCAGAAGCGTAGTTCCTAAAATCAGCCAGAGATAGGCACGAAGCTCGGTGTCGCGGAACGCCGACATGTCGCGGCGTCGTGCCAGATTGTAGTAGTGCGCGAAGTTGATACCGGCGGCAGCCATGAAGAACGTGATGGTGAGCCGAACCACGGGTGAGAAACGTGCGATGCTGTCTGGGTGGGGAGAAAAGCCGCCTGTCGAGACGGTCGAGAATGTGTGCGTCAGCGCGTCAAAGGCATCGAGTCCCAGGACGAGCAGGACGAGCACCTCGGCTAGAGACAGAACGAGATAGACACGTCCGAGCGCGAGCGCAGTGTCCTGTACGCGATCATGAAACACTTCGGCCTTTGGCCCGGGAACCTCGAGCTTGAAGAGAAACCTCGCACCTGGTCCGAGTTCGGAGAGCAACGCAACGAAGAGGACGACGATCCCGATCCCGCCAAGCCATTGCGTAAAACTGCGCCAGAAGAGCATCGGATGCCCAGCCGCCTCGATGTCGCGAAGTACCGTCGCACCCGTTGTCGTGAAGCCGGAGGCGGATTCAAAAATCGCGTCGATCGGATTGGGCAACACTCCAGCGACCCAATAGGGGATCGCGCCGGTGATGGACGCGAGGATCCACGCCCCGACTACGATGAGGACTCCATCCCGCCGATAGAGTTCGCCCTCCTTGTTCCCGAACAGGTAAAAGACCAGACCAAGGGTCGCTGAAGTGGCCGAGGCACATAGGAAGCCCCAGGCAGCGCGCGATTCCCCGCCCCCGATGCACCACATCAGCGGAACGAGTTCGGCTGCTGCGAGCACCAGTAGGAGAAGGCCCAGAATGTGAAGTACGCGTCGAAGGTTCATGCCGGTGACATTCAGACTGCTAGTTGACTGCGGCGCCGGGGAAGACCAGATTGGCGATACCGGCCTCGGACTGACGCACGAAAAGAATGACTTCGTCTCCGACTTCGAGCTTGTAGTCGCCACGCGGAACGGTGGCTCGTCCATCACGGAGTACGGCGGCCACGATGAGTCCTTGCGGGATTTCGATCTCAGCGAGGCGCTGTCCGGCGGCTGCGCTTTGCGCGGCGATGCGACGGTGCATGAATTGCGCTGCGCCCTTTTCGAAGGAAAGGATGTGTGGCTCGTAATTATTGTCGATATAGCTGTGAATTCGTTCCGCAGCGATGGTTCGAGGCGAAACGACATCGACCAGTCCGACCTTGCGCCAGAGGCTCGATGTTTCGGTCTTCTGGACGAGCGCGGTGATCTTGGGGACGCCGAGTTCCTGGGCGAGCAGACACGCCATCAGGTTTTTCTCATCGTGACCTGTCAGGGCGATGAAGGCACGCGCATTCTTGACACGTTCCGAATTGAGCACCGAGACGTCCGTCGCATCGCCGTGC
>JAQBEG010000324.1:0-2838 GCA_032123985.1 Deltaproteobacteria bacterium | reverse complement strand
GCACGGTAACAAGCCAGGCACCCGGGTTTGCACGGTGCGCGATCCCGTTCACGACGTTCCCACGCTCCTGATCGAGCCGCTCTCGTGAAGGCCGCCCTACGCTGGTAAGCTCATCCGACGACACGCGCGCCCTCTCAGCCTGGAGACCCCCGACCATGGATCCCATCGACGCGGGACTGGATCGACCGGAAGACCTCGAAGCCGCCATCCTCGAACTCAAATGCGAGAAGGGCGCCATCATCCTTGCCCACTATTACCAGGAATCCGAGGTCCAGGATCTGGCCGACGTCGTCGGTGATTCGCTAGCGCTTGCGCGTGCTGCGCAGGGAATCGAGTGTGAGCGGATCGTATTCTGCGGCGTTCATTTCATGGCCGAGACCGCGGCGATTCTGAATCCGGCGATTCCAGTTCTCGTACCGGATCTCGAAGCGGGATGTTCGCTCGCCGACGGTTGTCCCGCAGAGGATTTCAAGGCCTTCGTCGGCGCTCATCCGGGTGCCAGGGTGTTGACCTACATCAACTCGTCGGCTGCGGTGAAGGCGATGAGTGACCTGATCTGCACGTCTTCGAACGCGGTCAAGATGGTGGAATCATTCGAAGGGGAGAAGCTGATCTTTGCACCGGATCGCCACCTGGCGCGTTGGGTTGCGAAGGAGACGGGGCGAGACGATCTGATCATCTGGCCAGGCGCTTGCATCGTGCATGAACTCTTCAGCGCGAAAGGTCTCGCCAAGCTGAAGATTCAGCATCCCGATGCCGAGGTGTTGGCGCATCCGGAATGCGACCAGGCGGTGCTCGATCAAGCAGATTTCATTGCGAGCACGACGGGTATCATCAATCGAGCCGTGGCGTCCCCAACGCGCGCATCGATCATCGCGACGGAGGACGGCGTCTTTCACGCGATCCTGAAACAGGTCCCGGAGAAGGTGCTCTATCAAGCACCGGGCATGGACGAGAGCTGCGCCTGCAACCGCTGTCCCTACATGCGACTCAACACGCTCGAGAAACTCTATCTGTGTCTGCGTGACGATGGGCCGAGGGTGATGGTGCCCGAGGAATTGGCGAAACAGGCGTTGCGGCCGATCGAGAGGATGCTCGAACTCTCCGTGTGAGCGAGTTGGACAGCATGCCTTCGATGATCGATTAGGAGGCCGGGTCGCTTAGTTTCGTTGCTACGAGGCGCTAGCCGCTGTGAGCGGCGCCCGCGCTTCGCCGGATGGCCAGCGTCGACAGCCCGAGGCCCAGGAGCAGCGCGGTATTCGGCTCCGGAATGACACCCGTGATGTCGACGGTGTGCCGGAAAAAGCGTTGATTTCCGTTCACGCCCAATTCGAAACCATTCGTTCCGAAAATCAAGCCGCAAGACAGTAGATTCCCAGCGGTGTTGCAATTTCCGCTGACGGCGACTGCTAGTGCCGGGCCGGGTAATTGCCCGAAGTCGACTGGACTGCCTGCTCCATTCGGCGTCAGGGTGCCGGACATCGAGGCCGTTTGGCTGCCAATAAAGAAGTTGCCCGAGCCTTGATCGACGACCGAAACAGAGCCGAGGTAGTTGACGTTGCTGAAGTCCACCGAGGTGACGGCGCCATCGGGGCCGGTCAAGTTGGCCGCAGCGAGGTCAATCGAGAAATCCAGAGTCAATCCCGTAATACCGAATGTGCCCGAGACGGGCGCCGAGGCGCTCAGGTTGTAGAGGACAACGGTAGGGGGGGCGGAGAAATCGAAGCACGACGAATCGGTGCAGCCGACCGCTAGATCAAGGCCGCTCCCCGAAGTGAGGATCGTGGTTGCCGATACCGGTCCTGCCAAAAGCGCGGTTACGGCGAAAATAGCCATAAATCCGCGACGAAATCGATTCCGCATCAGGATCAGATCCTCTCAGGGTGGGAAAAACAACTGTTCTGCAACATCCGGTATTGATTCTAATAGAAACGCCCTCGAAAATGTCAGACTTTTTCGTCGATTAGAGAATTTATTTGGCCCTGCGATTCGAAATTCTTGCTCGAAAGAGAAGTAAAGCAGAGCGCCACCTCGACGTGGAGAATCTTGAAACAGGTCAGATCGACGGCGTCCGGGACATTTTGCCACAGATCCAAGATAGACTGACGACGTGCCACGCGTCGTTCATCATCGTTAAAGGGCAGACTTTCGGCGTCTGGATCCAAGGCCAACCAGCCCCAGGCCCAGAAGCAGGGCCGTACCGGGCTCGGGCACCGGTACGAATGTGCCGATGAACGTAAAATCCGCTTTGACCTGAAGATCTGGCGGCGGCGAGGATAATCCGAAATCTACCTGGCTGAAAAGAGCGAGGTTGACCCCGCTGATACCCAGGTTGATTGTGTTCCCTGAGACAAACAGAGTCCCTGAGGCGCCGCCGGTATTCCCTGAGGAGACCGGAACGGGCCCGAATGGGGTGCTGAAACCGTCAGCAAGGGTGCCCGAGACGTCTGCGCTCAAGAGCGTATTGAGAGAAAAGGCATTGCCCCCGTCCCGATCGCCGGTCGTGGTGTTGACCAACGCTGCGTTCAGGATCGACACAATTTCCGTCGTGACGCCGACCTGAGCCGAGTCCAGCAGGATGTCGATCGGACCGGCGGACGTCAGGATGAGCGAGAGCACAGTGCCGTTCGTTCCGGTCGCGGGGTCGAAAGTGAGGCTCGAACCGTCGAGGACGATTGGAAAAGGGATGGCCTCGCTCGGATCGATTACTGAAACTCCGGTATCAACGCGAGTCACGCGGATTACAGCGCTGCCCGAACTGAACGCATAGGTCATCTGCGTCGCGTTGGCCGACGAGGTTGCCAAGAGCAACACAATCGCCACGAGACTCCAAGCATG
>JAQBEG010000323.1:0-6748 GCA_032123985.1 Deltaproteobacteria bacterium | reverse complement strand
CCGGCAACAAAGCCTGGCTCTTCAATCCAGCTGGCGCGACCGAGTCTCCGCCAAACATGTGGCTACGAGATGCGCGCTATGACCTCGATATCGACTATTTCCTGATTTTCGATTCGTATGCCGACTCGCTGGGATTCAGCGTACTCGACATCAACGGTGACGGCGCAGCCGATATCATCGGGGACAACCTGAGAGACTTCGGCCCGGTCGACCGTCCGCAAGCGTTCATTTCACAATCCAAACATAGCGACCTACTCCGCCTCGTCCGGAATGGCCGCGGAGGCATGACCTCCATCTCCTATGAGTCGCCGATCCGCCAGCGAGATCCGAGCCCATTCGGCCTCGAGTATGAGGCTACGCAACACGCCACGAAGACGGGCGAGACGCTAGACGGAACGACGATTCCGGATGCGATCCGCTGGACGACGAGAGCGGTCGTTTCGGAAGTCCGAATCGCAGGGCCCAATCGAAAGCCCGACCCGCTCGGTCCGGGCTCGGGCTTCGGCCCCCCGACGACCTACCAATACGCACATCCCCGATTCTGCCCAGTGAGCCGGTCGGATCTTGGATTCAGGATCGTCGAACGCACGCGTCCGGGCGGTGACGTCGTGACGAGCAGTTTCTATCAGGTCCACGGTCGCGCCGGGAAAGCCTCGAGCGTTTTGGTCTCAGACGATGGCGTCGACCTGCATCTCTATGAGGAGGACTGGGAGATTCAGCCGCAGGTTCCCGCTCTCGTTCCGGGATCAATCGATCATGCGGAAGTACACGTCGGCCGCCTCGCCGAAACACGCACCATGAACCTCTATGCGAGCGGGGCGACGGGTGCGCAGATGACGCGAACGCTTCAATACGATGATGACTACGGATACAACTTCGTCGCAAAGGAGGTCGAACTGCGACCCACCGGCACGCGCGTGCATTTGCGGGTACCCGGCTCCGACGAGCCGAACTCGATCTTCGGCCTGCTGCGTGAGGAGAAGGTCTTCGACCATGAACAAGCCAGTCTGGCGGACCTGGATTTCCTTCAGCATGTGTCGGTCGACTACCAGCTTGGTCGACCGTCGAGTCTGATTGAAATGCTGAAGGCGAGGGAGAGCTCGGGCCCAGGCATCGCCGAGGCTCACACGATGACGTACGACCTCTACGGTAATCTCACGATGCAGATCGTTCACGCTCCAACGGGCGATCAAGTCACAGATTTCTGTTACGACGGAGATCATGCGGATAGCGACGACGTCGGATGGTGCCCCAATTACGGACAGGACTCACACAGCGTACGCGTCGGATTGAAAGACAATCTGGGAGGCGTCACCGCCTTCCTTCCCGATAGCGGAACCGGAACCATTCTCGAAACGAGCTCGACCTACACCGACGAGCCTTCGAGAAGCGTGGCGCTCGACGCTTTCGGCCGACCCATCGAATCGTTCGTACATGACGGCACGAGCTGGCTCAGAACCGCGAAGAGCGTTTACGAAGATGTCTCCATTCCACCCATCGTGTCACGTTATGCCTATCCCGAGATCAATTCTACAGACGTCGATGCAATCTGGAGTTCCGTTGTGGGCGATGGATTTGGAGGGACCTGGAAGGAAATCGGGGAGACACCGTCTGGCTTCGTCGCGACGCTCGTCTATCACGATCCTGCTATGCGCAGCCTTCGAAAGAGTCTCCCGATCGAATGTTCGGGAGAGCGGTGTCTGGGACTGGTTGGCGATACCCAGCCTGCAGCGACGTCGATGCAGGTGGATGCGATCGGGCGCCCCATTCGGAACGACACACCATATGGTTTCTCGATCTACAACCACTCGTCGATCATCAGGACGGACGGCCCCGGCCCGACCGGCATTGCGTTCGACAGCGTCCTCGAAAAGAACGGCAAGGGCGATCTCATCCGACGAGTGTTCGACGGTGATCGAATCGGATGGATCGAGGAATGCGGAAATACCGTCTCGGCCACCACGACAGGACTCGATTCGACTCCGTGCGGCGGCGCCGGACACGCGCAGACCTTCTACTCCTACGAAGCGACCGGAGAGATCCGGGCAATCTACGACGCGAGAGCAGTTTCACCCTTCGACGATCCCGATCAATATCTCCGTTATCACTACGACACATTAGGCCGGGTCGTTCAGATCGACGATCCCGCACTGACGGGATCGGGACACTCTCTTACCAGCTACGACACCTACGGCAACATCCATGACATCATCAACGCAAGATTGCAGCAGCGAACCCACACCTACGATCCTCTCAATCGGTTGATCGGAATCACGACGCCCGTCGGAGAAACGAACTACACGCTCACCTACCGACAGGACGAGAGGCGACCAGGCATCGATTCATCAGATGACTATCAGCGAACGCTCAGCTTCGACGAACTTGGGCGCGTCCGCCAAGACCACATGGCCGTACGAAACGCCTACGGATCGCCCCAGAGCTTTTATACGGACTACACCTACGATCTGATTGGTCGAATCACTGAAGTCCTTCACCCAGCGAAGCACTACACTATTTTTGGCTGGGAGAACACGATCGTGCGGTACGAGTACGATGGCGGATATCTCGATCAAGTCTGCGAGCTCGGCTATGCAACCGATTGCGATTCGGCTGCAACGAAGTTCATCAGCTCCATCACGTTCGATTCGTTGGGCCGACGTCAATCCATTGCGATTCCTGGCGGCGTTCGCACCTTTCAATACACCCCCGATACGCATCGACTCGAGGAAGACCGATTCGACTCGCCGACGTACCACTACGCCCGGCATTATGCAGCCTACGATGGTGTCGGAAACATTCTCTCGATCACGGGCTCCGAGTCCGCCACGCGGGCCCTCGACATGAACGAGGCCTACGTCTACGACGAACGCAATCGCATCAAAGAGTGGACCAAAGGCGGCGCCTCGTATGACTATCGCTACGACGACCTCGGAAATCTGACCCTCCACGCCGACGAGGCGCAGGTTTACGATGACCCGACTCGACCTCACGCGATTCAACGTCGCGACCTCACGTCTCCCACACCCACCGTTTACGCCTACGACGATGACGGAAACGTCGTATCAATCCAGGGCACCACGAACCAGTACTTTGACTTCGACTCCGCAAATCGACTGGTCTGCCTCAGTGAGACGAGCACGAGCTGCGACACGCGAATCGCCTATGACGTGAGCGGAAAACGGATCGCGGAATACACCTCCGGAGGCCTGGCTTTCAACGCGTATATTGGGGACGCCTTTCTCTATCAGCATGCCCAGGTCGTCGCCCACACCGCCATTGAGATCATGCTCGATGGCGAGAGAATCGCGCTCAAGCGATTCAGCCCGCAGCTGCGAGGCGCGACCGCCAGTCTATTCGCATTCCACATTCCCCCACCTTGGATCGCCGGAGGCGCGGCCTCATTCGGGCTGCTGTTCATTCTATGGGGCGCGCGAAGCGGCGCGCGCGTACTCGTCGAGGTCCGCCCACTTCGCGCGACGACTGCTCTCGCCGCCGCGTCCTCCCTGCTCTTCCCCTCGATCGCAACCTCGGCCATCCCGATTTCGAGATTGGCTCCAACGTATACCTGGGAAATTTCAGATCCGTTGGGAACCGGAATGGTCGCGATCGACGCAAACGGCGGCCGACTCCGACATCAGACATTCACGCCATTTGGCGCGGTGCATGACCAGGTCGGCCCGAACTTTCGAACCTTCTATGCAGGACATCGACGCAACAACGACACGGGCCTCTTCTACACGCAGGCGCGCTGGTATGACGCAGGGGCGGGGAGGTTCTTGTCAATCGATCCCGTGTTGACGCCCAGTTCCCCAACGACTCACAACGCCTACACTTATGTAGGGAACAATCCGATTGCGCGATTCGACCCGACCGGTCGCTTAGGAGAAGATGCAGCCGGGAGTGACACTGAGTTTGTCAACGGCGGTGAATTCGGACCTAATGATCCCAGCGGCGGCTCGCATCCGGTCGTGCCCGTAAGGACAGGATCAACGACGGCAACTGGATCCCACCAGTCGGGAATCACGAGCTTCCAGGGCGCCTCCCACTTGTCATCGATCACCGGAGCAGTCGCCAGTAGCCTTGGCGGATTAACGGCGGCGCTGGGTGCACAAAATTCGAATTGGGCAACTTCCGGCGTTTCTTCCTCCGTCACGGGGACGTTCGGATCAACATTAGGCTCAATAGGGCCGATTCCCGTCGGAGTTTTCGGAACGGGCGGAGTCAGCTCAGGTCGATCCATCGGAACCGAGGGCGGCGCGGGCATCGCCGTCGGCGCGTTCGCTGGCGGGGGTATCTCGAGTAGTGTGAATGTGCGAGCCGGGCTGCCACCGACGATCGAGGCTGCCTTTGTTTTTGCAGCAGCATTTCCCTTCTTCGGCGTTGGGCCAGTGATCGACGCTCGTGTGTCGCTGGACACGATCGGTGCGCGTGCTCACGTCGGTATCGCTCGCGGCGCTGGTGCGCTTGGCTTCATCGGTGTCGTGCGGCAAGGTCCTGCGGCGAGCTTCAGTTCGATACTAAAATTCTCGGAATCCGCGGGCGAGGCCTTCGTCAAATGTGGCCAACCATGCATGAATCCGGCCCTATGACCTCTCTCGGAAAACCACTCGCGAAATCCGTATGTAACCCTGACAAGCCTACTCTCGGCTGGAGCGTTTTCTAGTATGGATCAGATTTCGCCGCAGATTTGCCTTGCATTGGCTCTCGGTTTAGGAGTTTTGATGTTGATCCCAGCAGGGATCATATCAGCGCGGTTGTTGAGGATGATCGAGGCGCGGCATCCCAACGCCTGGCAAGCTCTTGGAGCGCCGAAATTCGGTCCTATGAGCATCGAGAAGAGTAGACGCCTTGGTCAATTCATTCGGTCGAGGGCATACGAGGATCTGAGCGATCCCGAGATCAATTCCTACGCCCGCCTGGCGCGCACGTTGAATCTAGCGCTGACGATCGTCTTCTGGATCGGCCTGGTATTCATGGCTGCCATCTTGGTCGGCATCTCTCCGAGCCCATGACATCCCGGGCAGCTCGCGCAGCTGCGCATTGCCTCGAGCATTAGTCCGCAGCGACAGCGATCAGGACTCCTCGGGATTTTCAATCACTTCGACAACTTTGATCGACCGTGAAAAGCGGTTGGTGTTCGCGAAGATCACGCGCCCGGTCTTCGAATAGATCCAATCGAAGCGATAGGTATCGCCTCCGAAGTAGAAGGGGATCCAATTCTTTCCCGTCGGATACGATCGAATATTTGCGGGCTCGCCGAGTAGCGCACGAACCTCGGCGTCGGTCATGCCGATCTCGATCTTCGAAAGCGAAGATCCGGCCAGACCTGGAACGGTTTTCACCGCCGCCGTCGATGTTGACGATGTTGACTTCGAAGTCGCAGTCGCAGTCGCAGTCGCAGTCGCAGTCGATTCTGATGACGATTTCGACGAAGATGCCGAGTCGGTCTTCGACGCGCAGCCGCCTAGAGCCATCGTGAGCCCAACGACCAATCCCGCGATCACTATTCGTTGAAGTCGCATTGCGCTCGCTCTCCTCTTCTTTTGGTCAACCATTCCGCGACAGAAGCTAGTCGAGCAACACGATCGAGTCGCCCGCACACACGCGCCCAGACTTCTCGACCTTCGCATACACGCCCAAAATTCCTCCTGACTCGCGAACCAATGCCCTCATCACTGCGGGATCCTTGGCCAGATTCTCGAAGCCATGTGTTGTCATGACACATCGAGGGCACGCCACGGTCACCTGCACGATCGCATCCCCGATCTGAAGTCGACGGCCGCACCATTCCGCTTCGGGAAACGCCACGGAGGATTCCGAATCAGAGATGACGAAGTTGGGCCGGAACCTCCTTACGTCAAACGCAGAATCCGGAGCCTTTTCCTGCATCGAGCGAAGCGAGGTGTCCGTCAGCAGAAGCAGCGGGAAGGCATCAAAATACGTGCCGGGCGGCGATTCGAATTCGATGAGTTCGGGCGGGAAGATCGAGAGATCGGGTAGCGGTTCATCCGGTGCGCGCCCGAACATCGCGCGCAGTTCCTTCTCCATGTCCTCGTGGGCCGGTGCACCCCGTCGGTAATGGTCCAGGGCGTCCGCAGGGAGGAGTGGCCAAAGCGTAACCGAGTAATCGATGGCCTTGGAAATGCGATCGTTCACATCCGGATCTCCGGTCGAAATGGTCGATCCATCCGGAAGCGTAATCTCCGCGGGGCTCGAGCCCTTTGACAGCGGCGGATTCACGTAGCGGGCCTGTAGCCCCATCAACGCCGGAATCTTCTTGGCCCCGCGAATCCCGCCGCGAACTTCGTCACGGACTGCCCATGCGCGATCACCGGGTAGACCACGCTCCTCGAGTTCGACCTCGTCGAGAACCTCGCCACCCATGCTCTTCACCGGATAGCGGCGAATTTCCTTGACCTGACCCACTCGCATTGCGTTCTCCCTGAAAATCGATCGTCGTCCGCCCAATCACCGACTCGACGAAGACCAGACACGTGTTACCGACAATTCGGCTTGATTCCCGCCGCGACTGCCTGTTCATAGAGCGGAAGCGTGTTAGGCATGAATGCTTTGAGTCGGCTGATGCGGGTTGCGTTGCTCGGATGGGTCGACATGAATTCCGGGGGTGATTGGCCACCGGAAGCGCTCGCCATATTCTGCCACAACGTAATACTTTCGCGAGGATCGAAACCCGCACGCGCCATTAGTTGGACGCCGATTTCGTCAGCTTCGCTCTCCTGCGCTCGAC
>JAQBEG010000322.1:0-3717 GCA_032123985.1 Deltaproteobacteria bacterium | reverse complement strand
CCCTTCCGAGTGGCTACCGAAGATTCTCGAGTTGGGGATCGTCGAAATCGCATCCCTTGCTCCGTGGGCGGAGCCCGGGGTTCCGGCCGGGATTGCTGTGATCGGTCGCGGCGAGCGGGCGGATGGGACGAAGATCATCGTCGCGTTCTCTCCCCGATCCGCGACTGAGGCGACGCTGGGCGGCTTGTCCGCAGCCCAATACGCCGTAGAGCAGTCAAAATTCACCGGACAGGTCATCATCGTGGCACCGCAATGGCCAGCCAGCGCCAGACGATTGATCGGTCTACTGGGCCGCACGCCTTATTCGGTCGAGCCCGTTGCGGCGCCCTCGCTCGCGAGTGGTCTCGTCGCCGTCGAAGCCGAGACCGGTCCTCAGGTCCTGGCGATCAACGCAGCGCAACTCGCCTCTCGAATGTCGTCGGCCGAGGCGCGGGTCGCGTTCACGCGTGCCGCGGTCGCACTCGAAGGCCTGGCCGCCAAGCACGGCGGAACAGTACGCGTAGGGAGCGACCGACTCGAGCTGGTCGTGTTGGCGCGGCGAGTTGCCGAGATCCGGACGGATGCGGAGAACGCCGTACTGGAGACCCAGATCGGTGGTCGTTCGTCGGCACCGCTCGTCGGGGCAGATCTTGCGGTCGCACTCGATGGACTCGAGGGTCAGCTGCGTCGACGGCTCAACGATCGTAAGGTTCGCGAGGGCGAAGAAGGACTGCGAGGTCGAGTGATTGCTCAGCTTGCCAGGGGCACTGAGCTGCGTGGGCTCCGCGCTTGGCCTACGCCTGGAGCCGATCTCGATGTGATCGACGGTGTCGGCGTGAACTCCGATGGGGACCCCGTTGTCATTGCCGTGCGCGAGGAACTCGAATGGACGGCGCTCGGCCTGGTGCTCGAAGCCCTGGGGCCGATCGAATCGCTCTTTCCAGTCCTCTTCACTGATATGGCACCGCCGCTTCGGCTCGGTGCGCCGCGCTTGTTGCTGGCGGCCGAACGATTCGCAGATGGAGTCGAACGAGTTCTGGCCGCACTGACAGTCGCGTACGAGTTGCGAAAGGTGTCGGCTAGCTCCGGTGCTTCCATGGATCTCGTTTCGAGCGCGACGGGCGAGGGCGCGCAATCGCGGACGCCCCGACGTGGTCGAAGTCGCGGCGGGCGTGGGCGTGGGCGTTCGAGCGAGAGCGACGACGCGACGAGCGAGGAAACCCCGCCGTTGGGCCCGGCCGCGGATCGGGTCGCGAAAACCGATGAAGAGCCCAAGCTTGGTCCCCGCAGCGAATCCGTTTCGCCCGGCGGGCCACGAGAAGAAGAACGAACCGATGGCGAGGAGGGAGGCAACGGTCCGGCCCGGCGACGTCGCCGTCCTCGGCGCGGACGCGCCGGAAGTACAGACGTTCCCGCCCGCGATGGAGACGCTCGCAAGGGACGCGAGAGCGAAGAGGGTCGTAGTTCCGAAGGCTCGAGACCGCGACGGTCCAAATTCGAAGAAGTTTCGCTGATGGACCTCGACGACGCCCCAGGTGCCTCCGACAACACCCGCAATAGCAGGAATCGCGGCAGCGGTCGCGACTCCGGCAAGGGCAATAGTCAGGCGGACGAAGCGACGTTGGATCGTGCCGAACCCCGCCGGCGTTCGTCGCGCCGGGGGCATCGCGGTGGTCGCGGTGATTCACGACCGGACGGCGAGGCAGGCGCTTCGTCCGACAAGAATGACAAGAATGACAACGATGACAACGATGACAACGATGAGATGGACCAGAGGGACGACGAGGTCGTACGAAATGCGGAAGCAGTCAGCGACGTTATCGCCGAGGAAGATCTTGTCGATGCAGACGATCTCATTGAAATTCTCGCACGCCTAACCGAGGACGAACCGGATCTCGTAGCTGGGGAATCCGAGGAGGAGGTATTCGACGACGAGGAGGAGATCGACGAGGACGACGCACAGTCCGCACGACGCCGCGCTCGCGATACGAGGGTTAGCTCGAAAAAAGACGAGATGGATGAGTCGGGGCGCCCGGCTGCTCGTGGTCGAGCCGCGATCCTGGTCCATGGGGATCGGGACTCGCTGCTCTCTGCGATCCTGCTGGCGAGAGACATCCGTCAACTCGAAGGCATTTGGATCTATCCCCAGAGTGAATTGATGACGTTCTTCAAGAGCATCGCGACGGACCTTCGCGAGGACACGCCAATTTTTGTCGTGGGCTTCACGCCTTCACCGGCGCGCGACGTGATCCAGGCGGCGGCGCTCTACCGGGGTCGACTCGCTTGGTTTGGCCGACAGGCCTGGCCGCCCGAGGATCTCGTCGAAATTCGCGAATCGCTTGGCACCGAAGCCGTCCATGGAGGCCAGGGGATCGATAGTACGCTGCCGCTCGTACTCGAGAGCTGCTCCCGCCGAAGCCGTTTCTCGGACAAGCTCGTCGATCTGGCGACGGGGCGGTTTACGCAGCATGACTTCGAGCGCTGGGGTCGACTCTGGCACTGGCGCGCTGGCGAAATCGCACAGAAGACGGGCGATATTCGGAGTGACATTGCAGCCCTGTTGGCTGGCAGGCCGAGTGACTTGGCGAAGGAGGCCGCACTCGTCCAGGTTCCGCCCGCACCGCTCGAGGTCGCTTGGGTCGCCGAAAACGACTTTCGTCTCGTGCATTTCGGGGGACATGTCATGGTCGTGGTCGAGACCGACGCGTCGATGGATGTGCATCTGTGTGCTCGCGTAGCGCGGGAGCGTTATGCCGCGACCCTTTCGCTCGCACATCCCGTGGGCGAAGGAACGTTCATTCTCGGAGGAGATGAACTCAATGGGAAGCGTCCGCTCGATTACATAGCGGTGGCAGAGCACCTGGCCAACAAACTCGAATGGGTCGAAGCGCGTCCCGACTCGGACCATGTCGCGCGTTTCTACGTGGGTGGTCTGGAGCGCAATCCAGAGCGTCTGGAAGAACTCATTGGGGAGATCGCGATGGGGCGATCTCTACTCGAGCGCTGAGCGCGACAGCGCGCGCCGTGTCGGGGTCTACCTCATCGCCTGCCTCTTCGTCGGCCTCGTCGAATGAAGAGGCTTCGCTCGTCGAAGTCTTTGCTTCGACGCAGGGCGAAGGGCCCGAAGTGGGTCGTTCGACCGTGTTCGTACGGTTCGGAGGCTGTGATCTTCGCTGTCGTTGGTGTGACTCGCCCAACACCTGGCGAACCAGTCCGAGCTGTCGGATCGAGAAGTCGGCTGGGAGTGGCAAGTTCGAAGAGAGGCCCAATCCGGTCTCCGCGCAAACGATCGCGGAGATCGTCGTCCGGTTGGCACCGCGTCGCTCGACCTGGATCAGTTTGACCGGTGGCGAACCGCTGTTACAACCGACCGCCGTCTCGGCGGTCGTTGATCAGTTGGTCGAGCGGGGCTATCGAATCTATCTCGAGACACACGGGCTCCACGCGGCGGCCTTGTCGAGTTTCGTCGAGCGAGTGGATCTCGTCTCGATGGACTGGAAGCTCGCCAGCGATGTTCGTTGGGGACCGGGAATGACACCCATGCCCGGGCACGATTTTCACGATGCGCACACGGCATTCCTGAAGGAAGCCCTGCGCGCAGGGCACGTGTACGTGAAGGCCGTCTTGACGCCTTCCACGCGGGACGACGAACTCGATACGATGATCGATCGAATCGCTTCGGTGTCCCGCGACATCCCGCTCGTGTTGCAGCCGGTTACCCCGACAGGAGGCGTCGAT
>JAQBEG010000321.1:0-2739 GCA_032123985.1 Deltaproteobacteria bacterium | reverse complement strand
CTCTTCTTCGCACCCTCCTGCAGACGTTGCATGATCTCCTGCATCGCTTCGACGTCGACAGCACCGCTAAAGGCCGCAAACGATTTTCGCTTGTCCGCGTGGTAGAGCTTCTCGACGCCCAGGGCGAGCACTACGTCGTAGAGCCCCCCGGTCACCATCGCCGCTGCCTGGTTGAGCGCCGTGGATGCGCTGGCGCAAGCGTTCTCAACGTTCACGACAGGCAGCTTCCCCAGACCAATCGAGCGCAGGATGACCTGTCCGCGAATGCTCTCCTGCCCGGTCACGAGTCCAGCGGCTGCGTTCCCGACCCAAGCGGCTTCGAGCTCATCTTGCGAGATCCCCGCATCGGCGAGCGCTTGCTTCACCGCCTCGGCACCGAGCGCCTTGAGCCCTGTATCCATGTGCTTTCCAAAAGGCGTCATCCCGACGCCCGCCACGATGGCATTCAGCTTCATCGTTATTCTCCGATGGCCCGATTCAGACCAGGCCGTGTCCCTTGATGTCGAGAGCGTTCTTCAAGTAGTCCAACTCCGCCTCACGCCAGGGCGATGGCGCAGCGTCCTGGATCAGGCCGTCCTCCCGGAGTTCCTCCAACACGGCTTCTGAGCGTGGAAACGCTTTCCCGTAGCCGTTCATGTGAAATAGCTTTTCGAAGGGCTGGCGCGGGCGTTGGCCACCCGCATCGGGACTCTCCGCCGGATAGCCGACGGTCTGGAGCAACAGCACTCGCGCGGTCTCCGGCAGACCGAGGTTTTGACGGATCTGCTCGCCATGCGGCGTTCCCAGACAACAAGTGCCAAGTCCCTGCTCGAACGCCATCAGGGTCGCCTGAGCGATTCCCTGGCCGCAATCGATCTCGTTCATACCGGGCTGCTTGAAGTGCTCGCGGATCGATTCGAAGAACGGAATGATCTGCTCTTCGAGCGCCTGCTCCTTGCCTTCGCCGAAGCCGAGGGCGCCGGCCTTCAGCAGCTCGCGCAACCGATCGGACTGTTCGTCGACTGCTGCGGTCTCGACATACCAAACGATCACCACTGGTGCGATCTTGATCTGGTAGCCCGCGATCGGAGCCATCAGCGCCTCCAGGACTTCCGGCGTCGCACTGTCCTTGAACACCACGACGGCTCGAAGGCTCTGTACATTGCCCCAATGGGAGGCGATGCGCGCCGCCTCCAGCATACGCTGGATTTTCTCCGGCTCGACCGGTTTATAAGGAAGCAAGAAACGGATGGATCGCCTGCGACCGATGACCTGTCTGAGTTCCATGAGTGTCTCCCTTCGGGCCTGTGGCCCCGGCTAGAGTCTTTCGGCGCCGACCAATCCGAGAATGTCATTGCAACCATCCTCGATCATGGAGGCGCGGGCATCGCGGAGCAGCTTCTCGATCGGGTATTCGCGGCTCAGCCCGTTGCCGCCAAATATCTGGAGCGCCTGACTGGCAACTTCGAAGGCGGTCTGGGTGCAGAACGTCTTCGAAGCAATCGAGTACTGGATAAGCGGAGGCTGGGTGGAGTTGTAGAGCATGACGCGTCGGGCCAGCGAACGCGCGGCCTCCACCTGACTGAACATGCGGAAGAGCTTCCCTTTCACATTCTGGTGCTCGAAAATCGCCTTCCCTCCCTGGACGCGTTCCCTCGAGTAGGCGAGCGCGTGTTCGAATGCGGCTCGGGCGACACCGACGAAGGTCGTGCCCATCGAGGCGTTGGCCATGGCGAGCACCATCTCGACGATTCCGCTGTACGCATCGCTTCCGACGACCATGTACTCGGCCGGAATCCGCACGTCGTCGAAAAAGATCTCGCCCTGATTCAGCGCCCGCTGTCCCAACTTGTCGATTGGCGCGCCGCGCGACACGCCGGGCAGATCGAGCGGCACCAGCGCGACGCCCCCGCCTTTGAAGCCTTGTCTCGGATCGATGGTGCAGAACAGGGTCGCCACCGTGGCGATCGTTCCGTTCGAAACCCAGGCGGCCTTCTGGCCACGGATGACGTACTCATTGCCGTCCAGGCTGGCGATACAGTTGGGACGAATACTGGGATCGTTGAAATGCGGCTGATCGAAGGCGAGGGAGTCGCTGCCATGATCCGGCTCCGTGACGGCCCAACAGCCGATCTGCGGATGGTCCGGCGAGGCGAATCGCTCGATCAACTCCGGCCGACCCGAGAGATTCGCGAACAGGACCGGGAAGCCTGCCACACCCAGGCTGATGGCAAGTCCCGAGTCGCCCCATCCGATCTCCTCGTTCACGAGGTACCGGATACGCGCGGTCGTCATCGGATCCGTCACACCACCGGCAGACTCGAGCCCGCCCAGCCCGAGTTCCCGGTACTTCTCAAAAACGTTCCAGAGGACCGAATCCGCCGCGACCACCTCGGCTGGATCAGACAATCGGTCGAGCGTCCTGCCCGCGGGCCGGACGACCTCTTCCGCGAATTTGTGGGTGACGTCCCGGATGGCGGACTCTTCGTCCGAAAGGGCAAGGTCGATATCGACGAGAGGCATGGCGTTCTCCCTAAAAAATGACACGAGCGTCATTAATATACACAAACAATGACGCCTCCGTCAACTTTTATCAAAGAAATCTGTAGAGGCGGCATCGCGAGCGAGAACCAATCGACCGCAGGCTGAGCCAGCGAATCGGGAACGACCGTTCCGTCATGACGCCCAGGCACTCCTTTCCTGGTTCACGACTACTTATACTGGTTCACGACTACTTATACTGGTTCACGACTACACGAT
>JAQBEG010000320.1:0-3126 GCA_032123985.1 Deltaproteobacteria bacterium | reverse complement strand
CGGCAGCGTCAAAGCATGCCAGGCGCCCACCGGCTCTAGCACCCTCTGAACATCGCGACGCTCGAGATGATCCAACGCTGCGAGCTCGCGTCCGATCTCGACTCGTCGTTCCTCGCATCGCCGCCGCACCGGCAGCGCGCGTCGCCCGAGACCCAGATCGAGGATCACTCGATCCGACTCATCCTTCAAGGCTCGTTGGTTCCCAGCGAGATAGACGTGATAGTCCAGAGCGATTTCCTCGAGCACGAGCAGCAGCGATATCGGAATCACGTCATCCGTTGGCTCGAGCGGTGTGGACTCCAGCAAATTGTCGCCAAGAGAAATCAATCGGGGCGCGGTGCGGGCAAGATGGGCGCGGGCGTGGTCGTGAACCAGGACCTCTGTCTCGAGCCACGCCGCAAGCAGCCAATCCGCTCGGCAAGGCGATTCACCGAGCAGAAAACCTGCCGCGTCGAGATGAATGCCGATCCGTTCGAGCGTGCCCCAGGAGCGCCGCGGCCACCGCGGAAGCCACAATTCGATCCAGTCCTCGAGGATTCGTGCGCAGGTTCGCCGAACTGGCGTCGGTGGCGTCAGCGGCGGTTCCGGATGCATCCTCTCGATCCAGTCGAGCATCGCATGTAGATCCGCCAGAACGAAACCTTCGGGCGTTCGTAGATAGGGTCCGGAATCACTCCCCGCGCGCGTCGCGAGCGCCAACGAAAGAGAGGCCGACTCCGAAACCAATTCGACCGCCAGACCCTTGGCGACGAGTGTCGTTGTCAGCGCAACCGTGTCGCGCCCGGTGAGATCGCCGTAGATCGTGTAGCGATGCATTCTCTAACGCCAGTGCATGGTCAGATCGACCTTTGTATCTGGATGGATCGACGCGGCGACCGGACAGCCGCGCGCGGCGTTCTCGAGACGCGCGCGAGCCGTTTCCGGCAGACCCATCGGCAACGTCAGATCGACCGCGAGCCGGCCCACCCGGCGGCGCGGCTCGAGTTCCATGTGTTTCTCAATTCGGGCTGTCGCACCGTCGAGGCGCCAACCCTCGCGATCCCCCAAGATCGCCATGGTCGTCAGCATGCAGCTCGCGAGTGACGTGGCGAGTAGATCCGTCGGCGAGAAAGACTCCCCCTTGCCTTGATTGTCGATGGGGGCGTCGGTCTCGATGGCCGCGCCAGAAGGCTTGTGCAAAGCCTTCGTATGCAGATCGCCCTCGTAGATCAGACTCATCTCGACCATCAAATCATCCTCCGGCAGCACGCGCTACGGACGTTGCTACGCATTGTGCCCGAATCCTTCGATTCACGCCGCCTCTAGCGTGGTCGCGCGTGCTAGATTCACTGAGCAATTGACCGAAAACCATGCAAGAACTCCATGACTCCATGCTCGATTGCCCGGGCGAGAAGCGCGATGCCGCCCTCGCCGCGGGCCTAGCGCGCCTCGGGCACCGCGAATTTCGCGCCGGCCAGCGTGAAGCGATCGAGAGCCTGCTCGATGATCGGCATTTGTTGCTGGTCGCGCCGACCGGAGGCGGCAAGAGTCTCTGTTACCAACTGCCAGGACTGCTGTTTTCGGGCACTACCATCGTCGTTTCCCCGCTCATCGCGCTGATGCGTGACCAGGTCGATGCCCTGGAAAAACTCGGGATCGAGGCCTCGTTTCTGGCCTCGACGCTCGACGGACCCGAGATGGCGCGAAGGCTCGACGCTCTCGAGAGCGGAAGGCTCCGTCTGATCTACGTCGCACCAGAGCGCCTGGTCTTTCCTCGATTTCGCGAAATTCTCCGCAAGCTCGATTGTCCGCTCTTTGCGATCGACGAAGCACACTGCATTAGCGAGTGGGGCCACGACTTTCGTCCGGAATATCTCGAGATCGGACGGGTCCTCAAAGAACATCCCGACACGCGCGTGCTCGCGTGTACGGCGACCGCGACGCCCTATGTCCGTGACGAAATCCTGGCGAGGCTGGAACTCCCACCTGAAACGCCCCAGCTCGTTCGCGGGTTTGCGCGCCCGAACCTGTCGCTCCGGGTCTGCGAAGTGGAGCGTGCAGCGGAGAGACGGCGAATTGTCGATGGCGTACTTCACGAAGCGCTCTCCGCGCCGGACGCAGGTCTCGGTTGCGCGATCATCTACGGCCCGACCCGCAAGAGCACCGAAGCGGAGCGGGATCGGCTGGTCGGACGTGGCTGGCGTTGCGAGAGCTATCACGCCGGACTTACCGCAGAACGACGCGAGACGGTACACGCCGCATTCTCGGACGGAGAGCTGGAGGTGGTCGTCGCCACGAACGCGTTCGGCATGGGTATTGATCGCGCCGATGTCCGCGCGGTGATCCATCTGGCGCCACCGGGATCGATCGAGGCCTACTATCAAGAGGTTGGACGAGCCGGACGTGACGGCCAGGACGCAGTCGGACAAATGCTGGTCGGACCGGGCGACCTCGCGCGTCGTCGAGCGTTGATCGAATCGGATGGACCCATGGAAGGGCCCGGTAGCGAAGGGGCGCGACATCGCTGGTCGCTCTTCCTCGAACTAATGCGCTTTGCCGAAGGTGGCAGCTGCCGACATGACACTGTGTTGCGCTATTTCGGGGACGAGGAAGAGACGCTCGCCGGCTGCGGGCGCTGCGACGTGTGTGAGCAACTCTCCTCAGTCGACGGCGGGCGCGACTCCACCTCCACCTCCATGGTCAACATCGAAAGCGACGAGGAAGTCACGCTGCTCGTGCGAAAGGCACTGTCGGGAGTCGCGCGGATCCACGGGCGGTTCGGCCTCGGAGCTGCGGTCGCCCTGCTTCGTGGGCAGGATGATCCCCGCCTGCGTGGGGCCGGTCTCGACCGGACGACGACCTGGGGAATTCTCGAGGAGCGCGCAGAGATTTGGCTGACAAAGCTCCTTCGCCGTTGCGTGACGGCGGGTTGGGTCGATTTCTGGGGTGGTGATCGCCCTGTAGCCATCTTGACAAAGACCGGCGCGGCTGTGATGCGCGGTGATCGGGCCGTTCGGCTGCTTCTGCCACCGGATAAAGGCGCCCTACCCGGCGCCACGGGCGCCGCCGGGGCCGACCGCGGTCGTGCCTTCATCGTGCGGCGAAAAGGCCAGCTCGATGACCGCGGCGGAGAAGACCTCGCGCTCG
>JAQBEG010000319.1:0-5196 GCA_032123985.1 Deltaproteobacteria bacterium | reverse complement strand
GTCGTGGTCATCCCAGTAACAGTGCTCATCACGCTGGTAGTCCTGGACGTGGCGGGACTGAGCTTCAACCTGATGACGCTCGGCGGTATCGCTGCCGCCATCGGTCTCGTCATCGACGACGCCATCGTGGTGGTCGAGGCGATCTACGCCGAGATTTCACGTGGCACCGCGCGGCTCATCGCCATCCCTGCCGCGATTGGCGACATCTTTCGGCCGCTAGTCGGATCGACTTTCACTCCTGTGGTGGTGTTTCTGCCACTCGCGTTCCTCGACGGCATTACCGGCGTGTTCTTTCGAGCGTTGGCGCTGACGATGGTGGTGGCGTTGCTGACGTCGCTGGTCCTGGCGATCACGCTCACGCCCCTTTTGGCGTCCTGGTTCATCCGCGACCGTGGATCCCTCGGCTTCGGGCAAAGGCCGGCCGGCAGCGGGGAAGGGCGGGTATTCGGCTGGGCGTTGCAAGTCTATGAGAAGGCGGTACGTACGGCGCTGGCTGGGCCCCGCCTCGCATTGCTCGCGTGCGGAGTCATCCTGGTGCTAGGCGGAGGAATCTACCAGCATCTGGACAGCGAATTCCTCCCGCCGATGGACGAGGGCGGCTTCATCATCGACTACGTATCGCCCTGGGGCACGAGCCTCGCGGAGACCCACCGGCAGCTCCTACTCGCCGAGGCGATCTTACGCGAGCACCCCGACGTCGAGAGTTTCAGCCGCCGTACCGGTGCGCGCCTCGCGCTGTCGATCGCCGAGCCGAATACCGGCGACTTCCTTGTCAAGCTTCGGTCGGACCGCGACCGCAATACCGATCAGGTAATTTCCGATCTGCGTAACGCCTTCCACGTGGCGGTGCCCGGGGTCGAGTGGGAGTTCCCGGGAATCCTCGGGGATCTGATCGGCGACCTCACCTGGTCACCCGATCCGATCGAGGTGAAGCTCTTCTCCGCGGATACCGAACTCCTCGAGCGCAAGGCTCCCGAGATCGAGGCGAAACTCAAGAAGATCGCAGGAGTCGTCGACAGCTTCGACGGGCTCGTGTACACGGGCCCTACGATCTCGCTGCGGGTGCGCCAAGCCGACGCCCAGCGCTTCGGCATTAGTGCCGAAAGCCTGGCGAACGCGGTGAATACGGCCATGCTCGGGCGGGCGATGTCGAGCGTGCTCGAAGGCGATCGCGTGGTGAAGGTTCGTGTCCTGATGGATCCGGATCGGCTCGATCGACTCGCGGCGCTGCGCGACCTGCCGATGCGCGGTGCAGACGGCACCCTGGTGAAGCTCTCGCAGGTTGCGGACGTCATCGAAGAACCCGGTCAACTCGAACTTCACCGCGAGGACCTTCGTCAGTTGGTGGCCGTCACCGCCCGCCTCGAGAATCGCGATCTCGGAAGTGCCATGGACGAGATCCGGGAGACGCTCGGAGCAGATGAATCGATACCCCCTGGAGCCATCGAGTTCGGTGGCCTCTACCAGCAGCAGCAGGAGTCATTCCGCAATCTGATGCGCGTCATGCTGGCCGCGATCTTTCTCGTGTTCACTGTCCTTTTGCTCGAATTTCGATCATTCGCTGCTGCGGTGGCGATCGTATTCGGCGCGGTGCTCGCGCTGTTTGGAACCGTCGCCGCGTTGTGGATCACCGGCACGTCGCTCAACGTCGTCTCGTTCCTGGGTGCGATCATTGGCGTTGGGATCGTCGCGAAGAACGGCATCCTGATGCTCGATACGGTGACTCAGCTTCAGGCCGAGGGTCTGTCCATCGGTGACGCGCTGGTTCGATCCGGTCGCCGCCGCCTGCGCCCAGTCCTGATGACGTCGCTCACCACGCTGCTGGCGATGCTGCCGCTCGCCTACGGCATCGGAGCGGGCGCCGACATGCTCAAACCGTTGGCCGTCGCAATCATGGGCTCGCTCAGCATCTCCGTCGTGCTCTCGCTGGTGGCGACGCCGATCGCATACCAACTGCTCTCCCCCCCTCGCGCAGAATGAAGACCATGACACGGATGGATGGGCGGTCGATTCAGGTCAATCGTTGGGTCATCCGGGTCGAGCATTTTCACGACTCCCTTCGCTAGCCGGTCCCCCGACGGGCATCGCCGAATATTTTCTCCCGGGCGCCTGCTTTTTTTTGACATAGTCGTGGTTCGGCGACAAAATGGCCGTGCGAGTGGCCGTTCTTCAGCCCGATCATCCCCGGACGGCCATGCGAGGATCTGCCAATGGATCGTCTCGTAACCTACTTGTTGTCCGCTTTCGCCTTTGGCTTGTTTCTGGTCTCCGCCTCGGTGAGCCACGCGACCGTCGTAGTCAGCGGCCCAGACCCGTCCGCGTCGGAAGTGTTCTTCGGCCTCGACATGCCGCCGATCGGTGGCGCGTTCGACGAGCGGGGCTTCAGCGGTTTCGAATATCGACTCTCAGGCCGCGACCCAGCCCTGGATGAGTTCATCGCGAACGACATGTATGTGATCCAGGGCAACGACACGAACCCGACTCAGGCGATTGGCGCCAATATCGGCGACGTCGACAACATGACCAACCTTCACGAGCTGAGCGGCGTTCCGATCAATTTCTCGATTCAGCACAATCTCGTCGGTGGTCGCAATCTCACGTTTTCGCTTTTCAACACGATCAGCATGGAAACGAGCGTGCTCTGCTGGGGATTGAACTGTGCCCCAGGCTCGATCTCTGCCGAGACGATCAACGGTGAAGCACCCTTCAACGAGTTCAACGGCCTGCAGGTTCAGGTGCGCGCACAGGAAGTGACCGGGTCCAGCGCGTCTGTGCAGATCACTGCGCTCAATGGCATCAGCGACATCGTCGGCGATCCATTCTACGACGAAACCGTCGATCCAACCCTTCCGGGCACGATCCAAACCATATTAGGCAACGATGCCGGTCGCCGTGGACAATGGTTGATCGCCGATGATCTGGAGTTCCTGCGCAACGAATGGGAGCTCGAAGGCATCGTCACCCTCCGCAGACCGGACGACGCGTTTGGTGATCGCACGAAGGTTCGACTCGCGATCGACCTGGTTCGAGATCCCGAACTTCCCTTCGTCCTCCCCGAGCCTTCGAGCGTCGCCCTCTCCTTTGCAGCCGTCACAGCGGTCGGCTGCATCCGGCGGGCGTCATGGAGACGGCGGCGGCGAAGTAAGGGTGACACATAGCCGCAGCACGACGCCGCTCGAGCTTTCGAGCGCCACCAAGTCACCATCCAATAGCGGAACGAGCGGGTCTTCCTTGATGATTGGCAGACGCGCGCTGTTTCATCCGTCCAGCGGAGACCTTGGGGTCCGAATGGCGAAGAAGAGAATCAGCGGAATGGTGATCGGGAAGGAGATCACCATGAATACCGCACCCAACCAGAAAGCAGTTTGTTCGAGGCGGGACGATCGTATCGGCGCGGGGGAACGGGGTTCGAAGTAGACGCCCGAATAGAGGTGGCTGTAGTCGGCAAAGCGCTCCTGCATCGACCCGATCCAGGTCCTCAGCCGCTCGAGCCTCGGGTCATTCTGCAGGGCCGCGAGAGGTGGAACGGGAATGCTGCAATGGCACTGAGTGATTCCGAATAGCAACAGGTCGAGCGCGTCAGGCCGGTCTCCGCCGAGGTATGCACCCGCGCTCTTTTCGAGCTTCTGCTCCCAGTAAAGAAACTGATCCCCGAAGTTCTCTGGGTTCTTCTGGTTTCCGAATAGCACCACGAACCGTATGAGAAGATAGAAGTAGAGTGTGGCGAAGCTGCGCAGGAAATGATTGCGAAGGCTAAGCAAGAGTGACGGGTGCCGATAGCGGCAAAGGCTGAATGCGTGCCAGAATCGCCAGGCGTGATCGGGACGATTGAGAACCCCTTGCCAGGCGTCGTAGATCGCGCGGATGTCTTCGCGTGAAACAGGCTCGAAGCCGACGCGCTCCAAGATCTCGGTCGACTCCAGCTGCCAAGGCCCTCCGTCGATGCTTGCAGCGGGCATCATGATTCCCGATTTTCGGAATACCGAGAATGGAGGGATGCTCGTCAGCGTATGTGTTAGGCCTTTCTCATGCAGGCCGAGCAGAACGGCCTGCACCCAGGGCGAATGATCCTGGCCGTAGACATCGAGGCGAGGCAGCGGGGAGAGGTTCTGCAATGTGCTAGGTCCGATCCAGCCCTTGACCGTTGATTCGCCGATCTGTTGACAGGGAATACTGACCGCACACAGGAATATTGTCCACGAGCCGATCGAAGCCCTCCTCGTCGCCAGGATTGCGGGGCTGGCGAGTAGGTTCTATTGTAGAACTCACTTCGCGACGACGTGAATGGCTTGGATCCCAAAGTCCGCTTCGCAACTCAACAAGGAGGAGATTCGCATGGCGATTCCCGGTGAATGGAAGAGTACGTCGTGCATTCTCTGCAGTACGAATTGTGGTCTGCAGGTTCAACTCGAAGACGGTCATTTCAAGAAGATCAAGGGTGACAAAACGAATCCGCGCTCGAAGGGATATACCTGCGAGAAGGCCGCGGGGCTCGACCACTATCAGAACCACGCCGACCGGCTCACGACGCCGATGCGCCGACGCGAAGATGGCAGCTTCGAGGCGATCGACTGGGATACGGCGATCCAGGAAGTCGCGGGCAAGCTCGCACAGATTCGTGACACACACGGCGGCTCGAAGATCCTCTACTACGGTGGCGGGGGCCAGGGGAATCACCTCGGCGGGGCTTACTCGTCGGCAACGCGTCGTGCCCTCGATATGCGTTATGCGTCGAACGCGCTTGCACAGGAGAAGACGGGCGAGTTCTGGGTTGAGCGACAGATGTTCGGCGCGCGCCCCGAGCCGGATTTCGAACACGCGCAGGTCGCAGTTTTTATCGGCAAGAATCCTTGGCAGTCCCACGGCTTCGAGCGGGCGCGTCCAATTCTCCGCGCCATAGCGAAGGACCCGCTGCGACACATGATCGTCGTCGATCCGCGTCGCACGGAGAGTGCGGACCTGGCCGACGTCTTCCTTCAGGTGATACCCGGAACGGATGCGTTCGTACTGGCTGCGATGCTGAAGGTGTTGATCGAGGAGGGAATGACCGATCAGGATTTCCTGACCGCGCACGCAACGGACGGCCAGGCGCTATTCGATGTACTCGCGGCGGTTCCCGTCGCGGACTACTGCGAACGGGCGGGGGTTTCGGAAGAGTTGGTGCGCGAGGCCGCGCGATTGATCGGTGAGGCCGAA
>JAQBEG010000318.1:0-6781 GCA_032123985.1 Deltaproteobacteria bacterium | reverse complement strand
GGGTGAGATGCGTCCGATCGTGGGGCGCGTGTCGATGGACTATATCGGGGTGGACGTTGGGGACGCCGCGGTCGAGTTGGGCCAGGTGGCCACGATATTTGGTCGGACACCCGAGGGATTGCGTATTCCGGTCGAAGGGTTCGCTACGGCTGCTGGAACGATCGGGTACGAGATCCTGGTGGGGGTCGGCGCCAGGGTGCCCCGGCATACGGGCAGAGGGCTGCCGCCGGAGGGCAGTTCCGGGCCGCTCGACCCTGCGGTTTGACGCCGCGTCCGCGTCCGGTTAAACCATTGCCAGCCCCCAGATTCCCCGATCAGGATCCGCGCGAAAAGAGCGCGCCCGACGGCCCCGTATGCGAGGGTTCGCTCGTCGCGTTTCGGTGACGACGTGCTGATGATCGAAGGGATGATGACGAGAATGAGTAGAAATCGAGAACGAGAGTTGGATGAGGGAGAGCGATTCGATGGCCGCCCATGACGCATCGAGTGACGCATCGAGCACTGCGAAGTCGGAGTCTCCGCGAAAGGTCGCGAGAGCGCTTCTCTCCGTGTCGAACAAGGAGGGTCTCGTCGAACTCGCCAAGGATCTGGACGGTCTCGGTGTAGAGCTGATCGCCTCCGGTGGGACTGCGAGCGCGATTCGCGATGCCGGGCTTCCGGTGATCGACGTCGCCGATCTGACTGCGAGCCCGGAGATGCTGGGCGGGCGAGTGAAAACCCTGCATCCCAAGATCCACGGCGGAATTCTCGCGCGCCGCGATCTAACGGAGGACCGGGCCGACCTCGAGCACAACGGGATCCGCGAACTCGATCTGGTCGTCTGTAATCTCTATCCCTTCCAGGCGACGGTTGCGCGTTCCGGTGTCACCCGGGAAGAGGCGGTCGAGAAGATCGACATCGGCGGACCCTCGATGATTCGTTCCGCCGCGAAGAACCACGCCTATGTCGGAGTGGTCTGTGATCCGGCCGACTATGAAGCCGTTGTGACGGAGCTCCGAGAGGAGGGGGGGCTGCGCTCGCCGACCCGTAGACGATTGGCCCTCAAAGCCTTTCAGCATACGGCGAGCTATGACGCCGCGATTTCGCAGTGGCTGGCAGAGAACGATCCCGACGTCGAGGCCGAGGTCTTTCCGGATTCATTGATCATCTCACTCGAAAAGGCAGATGAGCTTCGTTACGGCGAGAACCCACATCAACGGGCCGCCCTCTATGGCGGATTTCTCGAAATCGCGAAGTCCCTGCATGGCAAAGCGCTCTCATATAATAATTTGATCGATGCTCAGGCTGCGCTCGCACTGATCCTGGATTTCGATCCGGACGATCGCGCGGTCGTTGCGATTCTAAAGCACAATACGCCCTGTGGTGTGGGCGCGGGGAATACGCCGCTCGAGGCCTATGAAAATGCGTTCGCGACGGATCCCGATTCCCCGTTCGGTGGAATCATCGTGTCGAATCAGCCCTTCGACCTGGCCCTTGCTGAGAAGGTCGACGAGATTTTTACCGAAGTCTTGATTGGACCGGGTTTTAGCGACGATGCCCTCGATCTCCTCAAGAGAAAGAAGAACCGCAGACTACTGGCCTTTGATCGCGACAAGATCGATCCGGATCAGGTCGAAGTGCGGCGTGTATTTGGCGGTTTATTGGTCCAGGAATCGGATCCGGCACCGGATGAGGTGATGACGGCAAAGCTGGCGACCGACCTGACGCCCTCGGATGAGCAGCGCACGGCGATGGAATTTGCCTGGCGTGTCGTCAAGCACGTCAAGAGCAACGCAATCGTCTTCGCCGCCGCGGACCGAACGCTGGCGATCGGGGGCGGGGCGACGTCGCGCATCGACGCGGTCCATGCGGCGGCTGCGAAAGCAAAGCGCGTGGGGCTCTCACTCGTGGGATCCGTGTTGGCGAGTGACGCCTTCTTTCCGTTTGCCGATGGACTCGAGACGGCCGTGGGCGCGGGCGCCACAGCGGTCGTTCAGCCCGGCGGATCGAATCGCGACGAAGAAGTCATCGCGGCAGCGAATCGGCTCGGCATTCCGATGCTGCTGACCGGAACCCGCCATTTTCGTCACTAAGACTCGCTACTCGAGCCCACACAACCCCCACAAAGAGGAGGGAAAAGCTTGAAGGTCCTGGTAGTTGGCAGCGGCGGGCGCGAGCATGCGTTGGTTTGGAAGATCGCGCAGAGCCCCCAGTTGACGGGGTTGCATGTGGCGCCGGGAAGCGCGGCGCTCGCCGAACTCGCGGTATGCCATCCCGAGACGAAGGCCACCGACCTGGACGGAATTCTCGCGCTCGCAAAACGAGAGGCGATCGATCTCGTCGTGGTTGGCCCCGAGGATCCTCTCGCGGCGGGCATCGCGGATCGCTTGCGAGAGGCGAATGTCGCAACCTTTGGCCCCTCCGCCGACGCGGCACAACTGGAGGGAAGCAAGGCCTTCGCCAAGGATTTCATGCACAGGCACGAGATCCCAACGGCTGCCTACGCCGTCTTCGATGACAGCGCGGACGCGCATGAATACATCGACGCGCTGGCGCGTCCATGCGTCGTCAAGGCCGATGGTCTGGCGGCGGGCAAGGGTGTGGCGATGTGTTCGGATGCGGCGTCGGCCCATACGGCGATCGACGAAATGATGTCTTCGAGACGTTTTGGCGACGCCGGCGATCGGATCGTCGTCGAAGAATGGCTTCGAGGAGAAGAAGCCTCCTACTATGCCATTACCGACGGCGAGCGGATCGTCACTCTGGCAGCGGCCCAGGATCACAAACGGGCGCTCGATGGTGACGAGGGTGAGAACACCGGTGGCATGGGCGCCTACTCACCACCCCCCATCGTCAGCGAGGCGGTCGAGAAAAAAATTCTCGAGCGCGTTGTCTATCCGACGATTCGGGGAATGGCGAAGGAAGGGCATCCCTATCAGGGTGTTCTCTACGTGGGCTTGATGATCGATCGGACGGGTGATCCCTTTGTGATCGAATTCAACGTGCGTTTCGGGGATCCCGAGACACAGCCGCTGCTGGTTCGGATGCAGGCGGACCTGTTGCCGATCCTGGATGCGTCGGCTCGCGGTACACTCGACGAGGCGACTGCGATCGACTGGGGGGAGGCGGCTGTCTGCGTCGTTCTTGCCTCCGGTGGTTATCCGCGAAGCTATCAGACCGGTCGCGAGATTTTGGGCCTGGACGACCTCAAAGACGAAGAATCGATCGTGGTGTTTCACGCCGGGACTCGCCGCGGAGAGTCGGGCTCGGGCTTTGAAACGGCCGGCGGTCGAGTGCTCGGTATCACGGCGCGAGGTCGAACCGTCGCCGAGGCTCGCGAGCGCGCATATCGCGCGGTCGAACGCGTTTCGTTCGACGGAATGCATTTTCGACGCGACATCGCGTCGCGCGCTCTCGAGCGCTGAGGCGGTCGCAGGGTGGGCTCCCAAATCACGATCGAAGATGCGGTCGAGCGGCTCGAGGCCGATGGCTTCGTTGCGTACCCGACCGAAACGGTTTGGGGCCTGGGTGCGAGCGCGGATCGTCCCGTCGGGATCGAGAGGCTGATGGCATGGAAGGGACGATCGACGGATGCCCCGCTCGCTGTTCTGGTTTCGTCTGCCGATGAGGCCCTTGATCTTGGATGTCGAATCGATGCTCCGACTCGAAGGTTGATCGAAGCGTTCTGGCCCGGTCCCTTGATGGTCGTGGTTCCGTGTCGCAGACGCTTCGCAGCTGGCGTTGCGCGCGGCGACGGCGCGCTCGGATTACGATGTAGTTCGCATCCTCTGGCTCGTGCACTCGCAGCCGCCGCGAAGGAGGTGGGTCTGGGCCCGCTGACCTCGACGAGTCTCAATCGCGGCGGCGAGACGCCCGCCGCAGACGCCGAATCGGCTGCTGCGATGATCGGCGATGGCCCTCCTGAGGGACTTCGATCTCCGTTGTTGGTCTCGACGATGGGTCATGACGCCGGGGGCGCAGCGCCCAGTAGTGTTGTCGATTGCACTGCCGTATTGCCGAAGATCATTCGCGTGGGCGCGATTGATCGAGAGTCGCTCGAAGAATTCTGGAGCCATTGAGCGTCGTACCCCTGCCGGGTTCGAGGAGAAGTTGATTCGATGACCGTCGTTCGTCCATTTCGAGCCCTCCGATACGACACGAGCCGTGTCGATCTGTCCCGCGTCATCGTTCCGCCCTATGACGTGATCGCTAAAGACGAGCGGGGTTCGTTCTTCGATCGCGATCCGCATAACGCGATTCGCTTTGAGTTGACCCGCGATGCAGCCGACGAGGCGTCGACCGATTATTCCTGGATTCGTGAAACGCTCGATGCGTGGCGAGCCAGCGGTGTGCTGATCCGAGACGAGAGTCCCGGCTACTACGTGATGGGACAGCGCTATACCGCTCCGTCGGGGGAGGTTCTCGAGCGCGTCGGATTCTTTGGCGAGCTTGCTCTCGAGGAATACGAGTCGCGGATCGTTAGGCCGCACGAAAGGACTTTGGCCGGGCCGAAAGCCGATCGGTTGAAGCTCCTGCGCGCCGCTGAGGCGAATCTATCGAGTGTGTTTCTTCTTTATGAAGATCGTGAGGACGAACTCGGCGAAATCCTGACGGATGCGCTTGCGAATGGCGAGTTGGGTCGGGCCACGGATCAGGCGGGTGTCGAATACCGGCTCGCGCGGTTGACGGATCCGGCTCGGGTCGAGCAGGTGCAGCGCTTCCTGGCAGAGCGGCCGTGCGTCATCGCCGACGGGCATCATCGATACGAAACCGCCCTCGAATATCGCCGCCAACAGGTCGACGCGATGGGAAAGGACGAGAACTCGCCCTGGGAATCGACGATCGCGTACTTTGCAAATGCCTACGCTTCGGGGAGTCTCCTGCTGCCGATTCATCGCGTCGTGCGCGAAGTTCCGGCTCCGACCGAAGAAGCATGGCGAAAACGACTTCCCGGCTGGACGATCACGAGGCTCCCGAGCGTCACGCCGGATCAGATCGAATCGCTACTCGCTCAGCATCTCGCCCCGCTTGCCTCGCTGCCCGCGTTCGTCGTGGAATCGGCGAATCGCCCGACCTTGTTGATTCGCCAGCCCGAGCCGAGAAAGAACGAGTTGATGGTGCGAATCGTTGAGCGGGAAATTCTCGATGTCGTTTTTGGCCTCGACAGCGAAGCGATCCGCGGGGGCGCCGTTGGTTTTCCAAAAAGCGCGCTGCGTGCGGCAAAGGAAGTGCGCGAAGGGCTGGGAACGGTGGCGATCTACCTGAACCCGATGACACCGGACGATGTCTTTCGTGCGACCGCAAAAGGCGAGGTCATGCCGCAGAAATCGACCTTCTTCTATCCGAAGGTTCCGACCGGGATGGCGTTTCGCGATCATCGCGATTTGGGCGGTGCAGGCGGGTGAGTCGACGACCCGGTCGCCGCAAGGGAACCCCGACCGCGGTCGGGGATCTGATCGGCCAGGTGCTCGTGGATCTTGGACTCGAGGGAGTCGCCAAGGCGCATCAAATAGGTGCACGATGGGAAGAAGTCGTCGGGAAGCAGGTCGCTCTACATTGTCGTCCGCTTGGATTGCGGGGCGACGTGCTCGAAATCGAGGTAGACAGCCCCGTTTGGTCGCAGCAACTCCAACTCCGTAAACCGGAGCTGTTGGCCGCCCTCGAACGCACGTTCGACCGCGATGCACCTCGGGAGCTTCGCTTCCAGGTCGGCTATGCTCGCGGCCGCTAGACATCGGGGGATCAGGATGCGAACACATAGCCAAGTAGTTCGAGACGACCAGCAAGACCTCGGGCGCGTTTGCGATTTTTGCGGAGATCGGGTCTCGACGGTGAGGCGTGTGGCCCTGGATGCGGAATACGACCGGCTCCAGAAAGCTCACAATGAGCAATATTCCTGCTCGACCTGCTTCGAAGACAAGGAACAGCGTCGCCTCGGTCTTCTACGCTGATCCTGGGGCATCGCTGGTCTTCGCAGCCTTCTCGCGGTGCCCGTTGACCGGGGCGGGTGATTTCCCTAAATTGCGCGCCTGCTTAGAGCCGGTAGACCAGGTCTGCCTGCTATCGAGCCGGCTGTATGGGCCCGGACGGCAGATCCAGAACAGGCAAACCTTCCCGACGGTTCAGCACGAACTCGCTTCCGTTGGACGAACGAACCGAGAGAAACCAAGAGGTCGAGAGCAATATGGTCAAAATTCGGATGATGCGCATGGGGTCTAAGAAGCGCCCCTTCTATCGGGTAATGGCGATCGACGGGCGCAAGCAGCGGGACGGTCGTCCCCTCGAATTTCTCGGCACCTACGATCCTCGGATCGAACCACCGGCAGTCAAATTGAACCTCGAAGGGATCGACGGATGGATCGGGAAGGGCGCACAGCTCTCCGATACGGTTCGTAGTCTGGTCAATCGGGTTCGTCGCAGCGGAGCAGCAGCTTCCGCGGGAGCAGCGAGTTCCAATGTCTGAACGTGGCGATGATTCTGCAGACCTGATCGAGTTTCTGGCAAAGGCGCTCGTGAGCCAACCGGAAGACGTCAATGTCATCATCGATGATGATGGCGAGTTGCTCGAACTCGAGACGACCGACGGTGATCGCGGTCGTGTGATCGGGCGACAAGGCCGCGTCGCGAAGGCTTTGCGTGCGATCTTGAACGCAACTGCGGACGGCGATGGTACTCGGCTCGACATTGTTGACTAGCGCCGACCTGCGTTGACCTGCGTTGACGAGGAAGGTCGACACAGGCGACGGTAGGCCATGATCCAGACTCAATTTCAACAAAAAATCGTTCTCGGCGAGATCATGGG
>JAQBEG010000317.1:0-2512 GCA_032123985.1 Deltaproteobacteria bacterium | reverse complement strand
CATCGCAGTGAGCGGCGCGATGCACCGGGTATCGCCCCGGGCGTGCGCGATCCGTTCGGCATTCCCGCCGAATCGAGTCACGATGTGCTCGACTACTACGAGTTCTCGCTGCGC
Organism: Deltaproteobacteria bacterium; assembly: GCA_032123985.1. Lineage (GTDB taxonomy): Bacteria > Myxococcota_A > UBA9160 > UBA9160 > UBA4427 > UBA4427. The sequence continues at coordinate 2,398 of JAQBEG010000317.1, read as the reverse complement.
AACACCCTGTACCGGAGCCCGCAGCTGACCGCGACCCTGGGTGGGGACGTGTACCGCGAACAGGGGTCGAGCGACGGCGAACTCTTCCCGGGGGAGTCCTTCGAAATTCCCACCAGCTTCGACCTGGACCGCGTCGTAGGCGGCCTGTTCGCGGAGATGCAGTGGAGCTGCCCGTGCGGACTCGAATTCTACTCCGGAGTGCGCGTAGACTTTCCCGACTCAGCCGCTGCCGAGTTCAACCCGCGGTTGAGCGCCCGCTATCGCGTGCCGCACCTCGATGTGGAGCTCAGCGGCAGCTGGGGCAAGGGCTTCAAGCTCCCGGCCTTTTTCTCGCTGGCGCACCCCGTGGTGGGCAATCCGGATCTCGACCCCGAGCGCAGCCAAGGCTTCGACGTGAGTGTGGCTCGAAGCTTCTGGGGCGGCCGCATCGCGGCCCGCGCCACCTACTTCAACATCGAGGTCAAGGACCTGATCGATTTCGATCCGGGTCCGCCGCCGCTGCTGGTCAACCGCTCGAAGATCGAGTCCCACGGCTTCGAAATGGAACTGCGCGCCGATCCCTTCCCGTGGCTCGGTTTCACAGGCAGCGTGACCCACACCGTGACCGACATCAAAGAGTCTTCGGCGGACCTGCTGAACCGCCCCCGCTGGCAGGGCAACCTGTCGCTGGCGTGGAACCCGTTCGCGGCCGTTACGGTTCGCACCGTCGCTCTCTTCGTAGGACCGGTGAAGGACTCCTCCATCCCCACCGGCCCCGATACGCTCGATTCGTGGACGCGCGTGGATTTCTCGACCGTCTGGCGGCTGGACGAGCATCTCAGCGTGTTCCTCGAGATCGACAACCTGCTCGACGCCGACTACGAGGAGGCCATCGGTTTCCCCGCGTCGGGCATTCGACCTCGGGCGGGAGTCGAGTGGCGGCTCTGACCGGAACAGGATCGGAATCGGAGTCTTGTCGCGGCGCGGGAACCGCGTCGAACGGTGCAGTCAGCGGCGCGGCTCGTCCGGCCTCGCGTCAGCGAAGTGAGTCGGCGCGGTAGTACCGCCAGCCGGGGATCGCGTCGCCGAAGACCTCGGCCATGTCGTACTTCTCGGCGTAGGCCGCGTCGAGTGCTTCGCTCCGCTCGATCTCGGTCACGGGCGTCAACGTCGCTTCATAGAGCGTCCCGGAGATGGCGAGTTTCACCGTCGGGTCGCGCGCAACGTTCTTCTCCCAGGTTTTCTTATCGTCTCCATAGGATCCGATGTACAGCTCGCCGTCGAGTTGCACGCACCAGATCGTGGTCGAGTGTGGAATGCCGTACCACGGTCGCGTCTCGACGAAGATCTCCTCGATGTCGTTGGTGAAGCGCCAGTCATCGACCGGCCGCGGGGCGATCTCGCCGCCCAGCCAGAGTCCGGGTGTCTCGTCTGCTGGTTGACAGCCCAACGCGGTCAGCGCGACCACGGCGGTAACTAGCGCTATCACCCGTAGCCCCGGTGCACTCATGGTTCGAAGATCGAAGCCGATCAGCTGGGGCGCAACTCGAAGAGTTCGTCGCGCGGATCGAATCGCTTGTAGATCCGCGACACGAGCTCCGGGTCCAGGTCCCAGACGAGCTTCGCTGGGCCGATCGGGTCCTGCTTCATGCAGTCCGGCATCAGGTCGTCGTCGGGACCGAATCCCGCCCGCCGGTTGAACTCCCACTCGTCTTCGAGGCACTGCCACCCGAGATCCGCAATCTGCTCGCGCGACACATCCTCGCCGTAGAACAGGCCGTAGAACTCGCGGACCTCGTCGAGGTTCGTCATCAAGAACTGACAGAATCCCGATGAGTCGATCACGGCGTTCAGGATCTGTGAGTCCTGCGACGCGCGAACCGCTTCCTCGTAGGGCTGGCCCGGTTGGACGATGAGCCCGGCGGTGTGGTCGGCTCCCATCGGACTCGTGCAGTACGTGACCCCGGCGGCCTTGAGGGGGCGGGGATCCCAGGCGGGGAGTGCCTGCCCCTTCAGCGTGGGAATCCGATGGTGCTTGCGCTTGCGACCGATCGCGAGAGCGCCGTCGCCGATCGCCCGACCGATTTCGGTGCCCTCGGCGATTTCGCGAAGAATGTTCTTCGCGCCTTCCGCATCGCCGAACTCCATGCCTCCCGAGTCCATGTAGACGGCGATGGCGGCGCCCGTCTCGATCGTGTCGACACCGATCTCGTCGCACAGTCGGTCGAGGTCAGCGACGTCTTCCCAGCCCGCGATTGCGCAGTTCGAACCGAGCAGGGTCAACGTCTCGAACTCGAGAGCGGATGTCTTGTAGTTGCCGTCCGCGTCGTGAACGATGTTGCTGCACTGGACGATGCAACCCGTCAGGCAGTTGTGCATGCCGCCGCCTCGCTCGGCAAAGCTCTCCACGATGCGCATG
>JAQBEG010000316.1:0-4505 GCA_032123985.1 Deltaproteobacteria bacterium | reverse complement strand
ATGCCAGCCAAGAGCCTGCCCGCCCCACGAGAGCCAATCCATTTCGCCTCGATACGTCCAACCCCACTCGAAATCGAATGTTCCGTTTCCGGGCTGCAAGTCGAAGGGTAGCCGTGTGTCATCTCCACCCCGGCGGATACTTCCCGTCGGAATGTCGAATCCCACATGGACATTGGAAGACTCGCCTCCCTTACGGATAAAAGGGACAACCAACGCAAATCCGACATCCCCGACGCCCGTGGTCTCATCCTGTGATCGAACGGCGAACTCGCTCCGCGTCTGGAGTTTCGTTATGAAGAACGGCACCTCGACCACCAGGGTCGCACGCGGGTGCGGGGCGTAGAAAAGCTGAAAAGTATGGTTTGTCACGTCGAGCGTCCGGGGCGTGCTTTCGTAAGGCTGATACGAATTATCGATGATGTGCTGCGCCGTGCGGGTCCGATCGCCTACGAGCAGCCCTTTCCGATGACTTCGTTCGTAGCTGTAGGCGACCCGAATTCGCTCGCCGCCTTCGAGAGGCTCGCCGAATCGAACGCCAACCGGCGGAGGCGGTGCAGAATGCGAGGACTCTTCGGATTCGACCTCCGCTTCAATGTCCGGCGTCTCGAGAACCAGCTCGGTCGAATCAGGAGTCGTCGCGTGTGCAGAGGTCCACGACGCGACGATAAGCCACAAAACCAAACTCGCGTTCAACGAGGTCCACTGAATGGCTATTCGACCGGATCGGTGTCGCGACACGATCGCAAGCTAGGGAAAGGGTCGGTGCGGAGCAACGGGATCAGTGGGCACCGAGTGACCGATGGAAGCCCATTTCGAGATCCGCGAGATCGTCGCGATACGCACGGCGCGCGCCCCGCACGAGACTCTGCGAACGAACCACAGCCGACCAGAATTGGACGAGCTCGTCTTCGCCGTGGGCTTGAACCAGATAGTCGATGAATCCGTAGGATTGCAGATAGGCCAGAGCGGCAGCGTCCGGCGAAAAGCCCCCGAAACTTGGTGTGCCCAGTTCGGCGAGCGAGAAGAGACCCCCCTGCTTCGCAACCCCTTCGAGCGCAGTTCGCTCGCCACCGGATAGTTTTCGCTTGCCGAGCGCTCTAGCCTCGAACCATTCGGCGATGCCCTCGTTCATCCAGGCCGGCAGGACGAGTCGCGGAGCCTCGGCGTCAAAAGCAGCATGGACGAGTTCGTGATGCAAGACGCGAGTCAGAGCAGGGGTCACGCTCTCGTCACCCCCGAATGTGAATCGCGCTTCCATAGAAGCCAGCGGCCGGGAAGCGAAACAAACCCGCAAAGCGTTCGTCAAAGATTCCGGGATCCCAGACGTAGACGTCGATCTTTCGCTCCGGTCGGAGCTTCAAGATCGAGTCGAGCCGATCGTATGCGCTCTCGAGTTCGCGAAGAACCTGTTGTTCGAAGTGCCTCGAGCCACGTATTCCAGCGCTCTCATCGAGATCGACGTCCTGGAAGAGCGTGAAGTGAAATGATTCTCGTTGCTCGAAACGTCCGTCCGCCCCGGAGTCACCGATCGCAAGCGAGGGGGTCGGCGCGAGAAGGAGTCCGCCCGCGGAAAGGATCAAGAGGGAAAGAGCGACTCGCGGCATGCAGCTTTTCTCCGAAACATTCGAATGTGAGATCAGCCGCACGCGGAGCGTCGAGATCGCGTCGGACACACTCTATATGAGCGTACCATGAAGAATTCAGTTCCAGAACGAGATAAAGCGCGATCTCGAGGGCGCTGACGCAGCCTCAGGGACCGACGCCACCAGAGAGGCCACCTGTAAAGTAGGTCGCCGCAGCACGACCAGCCGCGATGATCATCTGATTGAAGCGACGAATCTGATCGATGGTCTTGGCGATCAGCGTGCGCTCGGATCCATAGGCAGGGCAGAGATCTGCGCGCCGATTCCAGAGTCGCTCGATCTGCTCGGTGGTCGCGCGTTCCCATTTTGGATTTCCCCGCGAGATGGCCAGCGGGAGAATGGTGCCCTTGAAGTGATCGATCTGTTTGGTCATCTGGCGACATTGACCGCGGTAGTTGCCCCTTTTCCCAGCCAGGGGCGTCGTCGCCGCGGCCGGAATCGCTAGCGCCGCCGCCAGTACGAGCGCGACGAGCATGCCCGATAGGACACGATGGGTTTCGACTCGAAACTTCATACGGGATGCATCGGCTGCGGGTCGGAGATCTGTAGTCGAGACTGCGTCGAACTTGCACCTGCCGATCGGGCCCGACGCCTGCCCTTGGCCTCCCACCCCAAGGGGAATGTCCCGCGGATTTCGGCCTATGCGGTCCTGCGCCCGCTACAGCCGCTCGGCCAGGACCAACGCCTGGCGGCGCGCCAATGCCATTCCGGTCAACATTGGATTCACCGACGGACATTGCGGAAAAATCCCGGTATCGGCGATGTAAAGATTCTCGAGATCGTGGCAGCGCCCATCTTCGTCGACGACACCCCGCGTCGGATCGCCGTGCATTCGCGTCGTACAGAAAACGTGATTCCCGCCCATCACGAGATTCTCCGGCTGCACCGCCTCCGAGTCGAGAATCCGAGTTTGGTCGACGTTCGTCATGACTTCCGCCACCCCCTGCACGCCCGGTAGAATCTTCCTCGCACCCGCCGCAAATAGCAGCTGCGCGATCACATGGAGTGATCGACGCAGGATCATTGCGTCCTCGTGGTGAATTCTCCAATGCAAGACCGGATCGAGACTTCGCCAGCGCGCCTTCACTCGACCAACCGACCGATTCGCACTTACGATCGCATCCCACACCGCCATCTGCGGGATCTCGGAGAAGAGTGACTGCAATTCGGCGCCGAAGCCAGGAAAGCGCATCGACAGGAGCGGCGGCGGGGCCCAGAGCGTTTCCAACTTGAAGCCCTCGTCGAGGAAGGCAAGGCTCTGGTAACCCTGGGTCGCGCCAAATTGTGGATCGACCACGTCGGGGAATACGCCCGCGATCGCAGAGCCCGGATGAAATTGCAGATTCTCGCCGACCTGCCCCGATGCATTGGCGAGATCATCGCTGTGTTTCAGGAGGATGGGCGTCGCGGTGCAGCCGGCGGCCAGGACGACGGCCTTTGCATCGATTCGAAACCGATGACTGCGACCGCGATTGCTGCCACCCGAGAAGGGCGCGATGACCTGACCCGACACGCCTGTGACGCGACGTCCGCTATGCCGAATCTGCTGAACCTGAACGCTTGTCAGCACGCGTGCACCCGCGCGAAGCGCAGCCGGGACATAGCTCACATCCATACTCTGTTTCGCGCGACTTCGACAGCCGGTAAAGCACTCACCACTCCCCCGACAACCTTTCACGTTGCGCGCGATCGGTTCGGAAGACACGCCCATCGCCTCGCATGCGTCCCGAAAGAGCAGATTACGCCGACCCTGCACGTCTTCGGGCGTGGGAGCGATGCCAAGGAACTCGGAGATCGCGTCGTAGTGAGGATCTAGATTTGCGCGGTCGGTTCGTTCGAGTTCGAAGCCTGTCGCCCAACGATCGAAGACCGAATCCGGCGGTCGGACGCAGATCGCGGAGTTCACCAACGACCCACCGCCGAGCGCAATCGCCTGCATGGTCGGCATGATGGTCCCGTGCGTCATCCGCAGACCGCCCTCGCGCATCGTCCGCGTCATCGAGAGATTTCCATCGAGCTCGAGATCGCGAACGGTGAACGGTGGCCCTTCCTCTAGCAGGATCACATCGTGACCGGCAGCCGCGAGTTCATAGGCAGCGACTGCACCGCACGGGCCAGACCCGACCACCACGACATCGGCACGCTCCTCGAAGTCGCCATCGTATTGAGCAAACACGCGCACGCGATTGCGCGCCGCGACGAGCCAGTCCTCCGAACTCACGGCGCGTTCACGATCCTGCATCGCTGGCGTCATCGAGAGTCCCGGCTCGAGCGTGCATACGCGCGGTGACGCGGCCCATGTGGGTCGAGGGGGCCAAGCGCGGCGGGGTCGGTTAGGTCCTTCTCTGTAAATCCGATCGAACTCACGAGCCCTCCTATGCGCGGAAATAGAAGCTCGGCATTGCTCACTCCGGGCTCGATTTCGAAGGGAGCCACGCCGAGATCACGAAGATTCGCCGGATGGCCAAGGTATCCGAGCACGAGGACGGCGCGCAGTGCCATGAAAAGCGTCCTGGCGAGCTCATTCGAATGATTCGACAGACGCGTAAGGACGGAGCTACGAGATGCGGCAGAAAGCTTCGAAAAGCGTCGACGACCGCCCGGCTCGTCGCCAGGGAAAATCAGCGTGAGATGCTCGAAGACGCCGAAGAGAGCACGGATCTGCATTCTCTTTCCGCGCGGTAGCGCCGCAAGATGGCGATCCACGTAGTGCGGAAGTCGCGCATCGACGCCGGCAACGGACAAGCCCGGACCGCCCGGAAACAGGACCTCGGCTGCAGATTCGACAAACACCGCCTCCCCGCGATGAAGCACAGCAAGGCCGGGCGGCGCTGGCGGATAGCTCGCTATGAATCGGCGATA
>JAQBEG010000315.1:0-3226 GCA_032123985.1 Deltaproteobacteria bacterium | reverse complement strand
CCCCGTCGAAGAGGCTGCTCTTCTCGTCCCCGAGACCGATGAAGCGAATCTGGAGACCCCCGCCGAATCCCTGGTCCCGTTCGTGAAATATGGACGCCCCGACGCCCCAGCAGCGACATTTCGAGGCGTACTCGACGAGACCCCGGTTGCGAATGAACCCACTGCTGTCGTCCAAGGAGTACACGCCTTCGTAAGTCAGACGAATTCTGGCGGTGAGTTCGAGGCGTGCCGTCCATTCGATCTGGCTCAACTTTCCATCACTATTGCGGACATTGGAAGAGGCGCCGACCTCACTCTCGGAAAACCGCGGAAGGGGATCGCGATAACGGTAGGTCGTACTCAACAATGTCGAGCGAAAGATCGTCGGAGGTAGCGGCACCTGCAGGTCCAACCCGACCTGTCCTTCGCTGAAACGCGCGCTCTCGGGATTAAAGACGGCGCGAAGCCTCGAACTCATTGGTCCGACGGGAAACAGACGCCCGTCCAGGTAAAGATTTCCGAGCCCTTTGTCTCCGGTGAAATTCCAATCGACCGCCGTAACCACATCGGCACTCAATCGCGAGCCACGACCCGTCCGATCCCGCACAAAAAAGCGTTGCCCCACAGCGAACACGAGCTGATTGGCATTCCCGATCCGATCCGATGGATTGCGTGTGACATTCTCGAGCGAAAGCGCTCGTTGTCGCAGCTGTGGTACGGCGGGGCGAGGGACGAAGAGCGGATTATTTCGCTGCCGTTGCTGCGAGACGAAAGCCCAGCTCAGTCGCGGTTCCACGATATGCCGGACGGCCCGTCCGGCCGTTCCGAAATAGTCTCTCGCTAGTCGACCTCGCAAGTCCGCGCGAGCGGTCACGAGCCCGCGTTCAGCGAAATTCTGCCGATTCGACTGGTAGAGCGTTTGCTGCCAGCCGACCTCTGGAACGAATTCCGCGAATTCTGCGATCTGAAAGGGTCGGGCGAAGCGAGGATGAATCTCGATCCGGGTGCCGTTTTCGTCCAGGGGTTCGCCCTCCTCGAAGATGCCGTTCCCTTCGCCATTCGACGCCGGATTGTCCACGATTCCGTTGTATCCCAGATCGTAGAAGCGTCCGTTGGTTCGAAGCGCTGGCGGAGCGGTCGGCGCCAGGCCTGATAGCTCGGACTCGACCGAGCGCAGACTGCGAAAGTGAATCACTTCGGTATCTACGCGCGTCTCGATGCCAAAGGGCGCTTCGAGCGTCCCCGGCTGTACGTCGCCGCGAACTTCGCCAAAGCGCTGAAGAATATATTCGTCACGATCATCGAAGGTCGATCCCTGGATGTCGTCCGCATATCGCGCGGCGACCATGGCTCCAACGCCGCCGCTCGAGCCAAAATCCCGAGCCACGTTCGTCGTCGACTCGAGAAAGCGATAGGCGTCGTAGCGTTTGAGCTCTATGAAATCATCGGCGTAGAGGTTGTCCGAGGCCAGCTTTACGTCGGTTTGCCATCGCCATTTTGCGGGGAGTTCCTGGTCGTGCTCCCAGAGCACGGCCCAGCGATCCTTCCTGAACGTACTATTCGATGTCCAATCCTGATCCCTGAGACCCGCGACAAAAAGTTGACCTCCGGATCGCTCTCCGAAGACATATTCGAGCTCTACATCTTGTTTATACCCTCGTTCGACGAAATATCGGGGGGTGAGCGTCACGTTCAGCTGCGGCAGCGCTGCCCAGAAAAAGGGCAAGCCGACCGCCGCTCCCCCGCGACCCCCGAAGGCGAAGTCCGGTAGGAGGAAACCCGTTTCGCGGTCGCTCTTCATCGGGAAGAATGCCCAGGGCACCCAAAGCACCGGTACGCCGAGAACATTGAAGGTCGAGTTCGTAACGGTGCCGTAGCCGTCCAGTTCGACGTCGGCGTTCGCCGCGTGAATCTCCCAGGGCAGTTTCTTGCCGGGCTCACAGCGGCAGCTCGAGAAGACACCGTCGCGCACGGTAAAGGTGTTCTGGCCCGTACGGACGAGTTCCTTCGCTCGCACGACGAAGCCCTCGCTCCCGGCGTCGAGAGAGCCCTGAAACAGGATGCCCTGAAGCGAATCGGCATCGAAGACCATGAACTCCGCGCGAAGCTCATCAGGCCCATCCTCGAGCTCAACATCGCCTTCGGCGACGGCGATGCGCGTCGCCTTGCTGAAGGCCACCCAGCGAGCCTTCAGACGTCGGTCGCTCTGCTCGATCCGGACACGTCCCTCCGCGACATAGAGATCCCGTGCCTCGTCGAAGAGAATGCGATCGGCCGTGATTTCGAAGGGTTCGTCCATGCGAGCGCGATCGGCTGCGGACGCGAAGCCCGCGACGCATCCGATTGCGATGAGAACGAATCCGACTACGGTCGCCGCTCGCGCCACTAGCCCCCCCAGACTGCTCGACGCGGGGACGCTACCTGAGCGCCGCCAACGGGGCCAAAATACGCTGATTTCGGGTTAGCTCGCCTCGGCGACCTTCGTCATCGCCGTCGAGAGTGCGGCGGGGTCCGGTGCGATCAACTCTTCGCCGACGACTCGGACCAGTTTCTGGACCATCAACTGATGCAGGGCCTGATGGGTCTCCTGCAACGTCAGCTCGCAGCCGGAGGCCAGATCTCGGAGCGACGTGGTGATCCGAAGTTCTTCTTCGAGTTCATCGCCGGCCTTTCTCGCGAGGTAGCGGACGAGGGGCCCAACCATCTGGTCGAGACCGAGTGCCGCCAGTCGCCGCTCGGCGCCGATCAGTCGCACCGCGAGACGCTGAATCATTCGGATTGCGATCTCGGGGCGCTCGACACACATTGCCTCAAAGGTCTCTCCGTCGAGCTCGAGCAGCACTGTGCGACCCCGTGCGGTCGCACGGGCGGTTCGTGCCTCGCCGAGAACGACGCTCATCTCCCCGAAGAAGTCGCCAGCGCCCAGTTTCGCGACGATCCTGGCTCCAGCGGCGCCACTGCGAGTGATATGCACTTCCCCTGCCTGGATGACGTAGAGATCGATTCCCTCGTCACCCTCATCGAAAATGATCTCGCCGTCTTCGTAGGTGTGCTGAAACGCACGTCTCACCTGAATTTGCGTCGTCTCTTGAGCGCCCAGAGCGTCTCTCCTCGCCAGCGACCAATTTCGGCCGGACATGGCGTCCTGGGGCTTTCGACAAGAGGAGAGAGTGACTTGAGAGCTCGAATCAACCGTCGTGGGTCGATTCCTCACGAATTCGATCGAGAGCCGCCTCGATTTCAGGCC
>JAQBEG010000314.1:0-5596 GCA_032123985.1 Deltaproteobacteria bacterium | reverse complement strand
CACAACCTCACGTATTACTTGAACCTTTTGACCCGCGCGCGGCAGGCCATTCGGGACGGTTCTCTCGCGGCCCTGCACACTGAAATCGAAGAGATCGCCGAACGACGGCTGTAATCGGCCCTGCTTCGTTGCCTGACTCCTCAAGCCGGCTGTGCATCCCTCCGATGCAACCTGTGATGGCCGATCAGGAAATAGATCCAAATACTGCCTTTCGGCCAAAACTAGGCGCGATCGGAATCGAGGCTTGGATTCCCCCAGATGCCGCCGTGATTGGCCGCGCTTTGCTCGGAGCGGGGATCGCCGTCGGCGGCGCGATCGCAATGGGCGGTTTTGGAACCATCGTCGCGGCCGGGGCCGGATTCTGCCTCGCCGGTGTTTATGCCCTGGACGTCCGGCGGCGAGCAACACACCAGACGCGAACGCTCGACGCGATCCTTCAAGCCGTCGAAGGACTCGATTCTTCTCGAATCGACTTGTTCGTGAGCCCGGAACTCGCGCCCTTCATGACGAAGTGGAACGAGACCTGGCCGGCTCGATGTTCTTCGATGAAGGATATGGCGGCCGTTGGTGATCGCGTGCGCGGCCTGCCGGCTCGACTCGAGGCGACCTTCGGCTCGATCGAAGAGGCAACGAACAACCAGGAGGAGGCCGTCGAGGAGACCGCTTCCCTCGTTGCCAACATGAAGCAATCGATGTCGATGATCGGCGAGCGAGTCGAAGTCCTCCTGCAATCTTCAGACGCTTGCGCCTCCTCGGTGCTCGAGATGAGCACTTCGATCGAGGAGGTCGCGGCCAATACCGCAACGCTTCACGAAGTCGTCGAAGCCTCCACTTCTTCGGTTCACGAGATGGGCGCGTCGATTCGTCAGGTTTCCCAGGGCGCCCAGAGCGTCGAGCAGATGGCGGAGTCGACTGCGTCCTCCGTCATTCAGATGGACCGCAGCGTGCAGGAGGTTTCCTCCAACGCGCTCGAAGCCTCCGCGCTCACCGAGCGGGCACATGCGGGTGCAAGCGCAGGAGCCGAGGCGGTGCACGCGACGATCGCAGATATCGAGCAGATTTCTGCGTTGACCAATGAAGCAAAGGATCGCCTCGGCGGGCTCGTTTCGCGAATCTCGGAAATCGGCAACATCCTTGCGGCGATCGACGGCATCAATGACGAAACGAAACTTCTGTCGCTGAATGCTGCCATCATCGCCGCACAAGCCGGCGAGCAAGGCAAAGCATTCCTCGTTGTCGCCAACCACGTCAAAACCTTGTCACAGCGCACCGCGCGCTCTACGCACGACATCGAGACACTGATCACCGACATCGAGGCCGAATCATCGGGCGCTGTACGCGCGATGGAAGCCGGCATCATAGCCGTGGCCAAGGGCGTGGATCGCTCACGAGACGCGGGAACCGCCCTCGCCTCGATTCAAGAGGCTTGTCGCGATGCCAGCGAACGGGTCGGTGAAATCGCTCGCGCGACGGCCGAACAATCGCGTAGCTCGAAGGGCGTCGCCGAGTCGACACAGACGACGTCCACCCAGATCCAGCAGATCAGTCTCGCCATCGGTGAGCAGCGCCGCGCCAGCGAGTCGATGCTCGCGAGCGCCGAACGCGCCCTCGATACCTGTCGTCACGTGCATCGCTCGACCGAAGAACAGCGCAAGACTAGTAAACAGATCACCGTTGCGATCTCCGAGATTGCGGACATGGTTCGTGCGATTGGCGAACAGACGACGGTTCATGCTCGCGCGAGCGAATCCGTCAGCGAATCCGTCATGCACCTTCTGGACAATGCTCGTCAATCGGGTTCGAGCATCGAACCGATTCGAGAGTGGATGGCCGAGCTCGCTCAAACCGCGGAATCATCCATGCGCGTGCCGGCCAGCGCGACGGCGAGCCCCGCGCGCTGTGGCAACTCGTCTCCGAGCGAGGCGGGCACGATCGAGAGACGCTCCGCCTGATGCGGCCATAGCGCGGACGCGACGCGTTCTCGGAGGGGTTCGAAGCAGAGCGAATGGCCTGCCGCCGTCGCGATGGTTCCCAGAACGATTCGCTCCGGCTCGAGTATCATGACGAGCGCGACGATGCCCCGAGCCAGATACTCAAGCCAGCGATCGAATTCGTCGAGAGCGAACGCGTCGCCGTCGCGTGCTGCCGCGACGAGCTGCTCCGGTCGAATCGCATCGCGATTCCCTCCCACAAGTTCGAGCACCCGGCTCCCGTCCGGAACGATCGCTCGCAAGCGCGAACGCCAGGCATTCCCTCCGACGTACGCTTCGAGACAGCCGAGGAGCCCGCAACGGCATGCGATTCCCGGAAACTCGACGCGCAGGTGCCCCACCTCGCCGGCCCCGCCAAACGCGCCGGTGAGCAAGCGTCCATCGGCGATCACGCCCCCGCCGACGCCGGTCGACATCGTCAGGTAGACCATGTCCTTCACGCCGCGACCCGCGCCGGACGTATGCTCCGCGAGTGCCGCTGCGTTCGCGTCATTCTCGATTCGCACTTCGACCCCGAAAGCCTCCCACAAGGCCGAGCCGATCGGCGCGTTGTGCCAGCTGGGCAGATTCGGTGGATTGAGCAAAATCCCGCGCACCGCATCGGCCGGACCGGGGACCGAGGCACCCACTCTCGTGAGGCCCTCCCCCGTCCGCTTCTCCCAATCCGCGAGCAGCCTGCGCCCGTCCTCGATCAGGCATTCCAGATCGGCTCTCCAGTCGCCGGAATTCTCCATCGGGCGGCGGATATGGCTCAGCGGCTCGCCTGTGTGATCTCCGACCGAAACCACCCGCTTCGTTCCGCCGATATCGATTCCAAGAAATGTCATCTAGACGGTCCGCCTCAGCCAAAGGCCCTTCGGGGGCGAAGGCTATCACAAACAAGTTGAAGAACTTGCGTGTCCGCGCCGATGAGATTGACATGCACGCTCGGGCGTCTGCAGGAGAGTCTGCCGATCCCGACCCTGGCAACCGGAGATCCTTATGACCAGATGTACGCCTTCCGTTTCAGTTCGTGCGGCTTTCGCCGTCCTCGCAGTCGCACTCATGTCGAGCGCGTTCGGATGTGCGGATGGAGAGTGGCGATTCGGGGACCCCTTCGATCGGGAGGTCACACTTTCCGAAGCCCAACACCAATACACCGTCTGGGTTCGCTGGACCGAGTTCAAGAAGGCTCTCAAATACATCAACGCAGACGATCGTGACGCGTACACGGTGCAGATGAAAACTCTCGAGAACGCCCGTTTTACGGACTACGAATCAGAAGCCATCGAACTCGACCAGGAAAAGAGAATGGCGACGATTCAGGTGACGTACACACTCTGGACGGACTTCCTCCCCTACGAGATCACAATCGTCGAGACACAGGAATGGACACGCGATGGCGCGAGCAACGCCTGGCAAGTCCACTCGTATTTCGAGGGCCTCAATCAGCTTGCGTCAAACTAGCGTCTGCAGAAATCCCAAACGCATGCCGACAGCGACTCGCATACTTCTCATCGACGATGTCCCGATGTTTCGGGATCTGGGGTCGATCTTTCTTTCGCGAAGCGGACCCGTCGATCTGGCGGACTCGGCGTCGAGTGCATTCCAATGTGCCGATGAGCGCATGCCGACCATCGTGATTGCGGACATGCATCTGCCCGACATGGGCGGCTCCGAGCTTTGTCGACGCTTCAAGACCCATCCGAACTGGGGCAATCCCTTCGTGGTGCTGCTTGCTCGGCCGGACTCGCCGGCGGATCACGCAGCCGCCGTTCGCGCGGGTGCGGACGAAGTGCTCTTCAAGCCGCTCGAGCGCGATTCGCTGATCGCAAGCGTGCGTCGATTGACCGATTTCTCGACGCCCCGCGGACTCCCGCGCGCGCAGATCGAAGAACCGATCGAGATCACTGCCCGCGGACAGCGTATTGCGGGAACCCTGCGCAACGTGAGCCGTGGTGGCATTTTCGTAGACGCTCCAGTCCACTTCAATCGCGCCGAAGAAGTCAGTCTGAGTTTCCGTCTGGGGAGCACAACTCGAAACGTCTCTCCGACCGCCCAGGTCGTCTGGTCCAATCCCTCTGGCAACGGACACGACTGCGTCGGCATGCGCTTCCTCGAAATCGATGCTCAGACGATCACGAAACTCGATCACTATGTGAGCGATCATTACCCTCGCAACCGGAGTGTGCCGGCGTGAGTGAAATTGGAGTCAACATGATCCGTACTCTCGTCCTGGTTTTCGCGATGGCGATCGTTTCGCACGGGATCGATCTCCCGATTTTTTCTGCGGCGACTGCGCAGGCCGCCCCCAGTTCCCCTCCGACCGCCGAGGAGCAGAAGAAAGAATGGCAGGATCGCTACCGCGATCTGTTACGCAACGCCGCGCGTCTCGAGAGGAATGCGCTGGCTTCGCGTGAGAATTACGCGCGCGCACAGCGGCGAAACTATCCGCGGGGTGGCGCCCGACAGCAATTCATCGTCGACGCCGAATTGGCGGAGAAGCAGCTGGTCGCCTTCAAGGCGGAGATCGAAGGGATCCTCGACGAGGCGCGGCATGCCGCAATTCCACCGAACTGGATCCATGAAGTCGATGAGGAGAACTTCAGCTATGCGCCCCCAGCCAGCACGACGACCGAGGCGGGAGACGAAGTCGCCGACGAGGACGACCGCGAAGGTCGAAATCCGCTCTATTTAAAGAATGAAGACGCGAAGTAGCGACGATCACTCGCGAATCGCTCGCTCGGACCAGAGGCCCCTGAGGCAGGCGACGTCCCGAGAAGAAATGCTTTCTCGGGACGTGCCCATCGATCTATTGATCGAAGTCGCTCTCGGGTCTGCTTCTCAGCGGTCGCTGATTCAGCTCGCCCTTGATCACGGTCACGATTCGGTCGCCATTTTTGACGACCGTAAAGTGTCGACTGGCCATGTTGCGACGCGGCTTCACGCGGATGCTTTGGATTGTCGTCGGTTCGGAATCGGCCGAAGCCTGATTCCCAACCGGAACCACAATCGAGGCACCTGCGCCTCCGCCCCGTCCTCCACTGTTGCCGCTTGCGGGAATCGCATACATGATTCCCGAGGACTGCGGCTGGACCGCTCCCACGACTGCACCCATTGGTGCTGCCGTAGTCACGTCGCGGAGCTCCAAACGCTTTTCACGGATTCGATCCGCGTTGAGCTGATTGGATTCAGAAGAAACTTCGGTAAAACGCTCGTAACGAGTCAGCTTTCCCATCGGTCGCTTCTTCACGTCCGCTCGATGCTTTGCCGGGATTCGCTTTGAATCATCCGTGAACGCGTAGGTGCCATTTTCAGTCACCCACGAGTACACATTGCCGGCAAAGGCGGGCCCAGTCAGGCCAACAACCAGAAAGCCCCCCAAAAGGAACTTTCCAACTCGCAACCCAGTCTTGACCTTCAGCATGAGCAATGCCTCCTTGATAGAGCGTGGGAAGGTGCGGCTGAAAATGGCGCGATTTTGGGTTCAATACACCGCAATTGCATCCGCCCTGCCGGTTCCGGATTGACAAATCCCCGAGGGCCCATAGTATCCGGCTCCCAGATTTGTTGCGGGGTAGAGCAGCCAGGTAGCTCGTCGGGCTCATAACCCGGAGGTCGGGGGT
>JAQBEG010000313.1:0-4708 GCA_032123985.1 Deltaproteobacteria bacterium | reverse complement strand
CCGAGGGTCTTGAGTAGGAACCGAAACCGAGGTCCAGATGCAAAAAGAGCCCGCCGCGCTTTGCGCGACGAGCTCTTTTTACATGGAGCACGAGACCAGATTCGAACTGGCATTCCCTTCGAGGTCTGCCGACCTCTCATACTCGCTGATCGCTAATCGCTCTCAGCTCCCCCTCACGTTGGCAAGAGAATCCGAACCCGAGGAAGATCAATGAGTTATGCCTCAGCCACCGGCGAGGAGCGGCAACAAGCGGCAATACGATGAAATGTAGACGGCATACGGCACCCTGGCGGCACATGGAAGAGCCTTCGCCTCGTTCTCTCAGCGCAGGTTTCGCCAAATCGACCCGCAAGAGCGAGCGAAGCCACAGAAGCACCACTGGCTCACGGCGTAGTCGGTGTACGTCGGCGTAAGTTGGCCTCTGCCTGCGACGAGCCGGTGTTGGACTCAGCTCCGAACTTCGGCTGCGCTCGGTTCGCCCGGCGCGTCTCAGGTTCAGAGTCGCCGCCGAGTACGGCGGTGGCTACGACGGCCCGGGACGGGAGATTCCGACCGCGATCCCCAACGTGACATAGCGTTCCCTATCGGCGGGACCTGCGAGAACTCAGCTTGTACTGACTACGCGCTGCGAATCAGTCACCGCCCTCGACGATGTCGAAGGTCATGCCCGCACGCTCGACAAGGCGGGGGATGAGCTTCTCTCCAAGCGCGGCCGCCGGGGTCCACAGCCCTCCAGCTGTGTCCTTGCAGTCATCGATCAAGCAAAGCGCCGCTTCGGTGATGATCTTCGATGTCGAGCCGTACCCTGGGTCCTTGTCACCCGTCACCCGCGCGCGGATCTCACCCCCGTCGGCATGCGAACCGATCAAGAGCAGTGCGTAGCCACCGGCCTCGCGCTCCTCCTTCGAAGGTCCTTCACCCGGCTTCGGCCCCCCTTCGCCCCCCATCGCAGCCCCCATCGACGCCATGGCCTTAGCCATTTGGTGACCGGAATCGCCGGGGCCGGCGAAGAACATCTCGTCGTACACGAAATTCTCCCCGTATCGATGTCCCATCAGAGCGTTCGAGCGATGGATGTTCTTGGTGTTGATGGGCGCCATGAAGAAGGGGGCCACCCAGCCACCCGAAATTTCCTCTTCCATCACCTCGTCGCCGCCCGGCTGTTCCGGGCCCTGAAAGCCATTCGAGAGAGAGAAGGGATTCGTCAGTGTTGCGAGAAGGCTCGGGTCCGCCTGCACGGCCTCCATCGTGGCCTTGCCACTCGCGGCCGTGCCGCCGGATAGCGTACCCCGCATGTCGACGACCCGCGTTCGCACTCTGCCGCAAGCGCTTCCGAAGCGCTTCTCAGCGGCCTGTTGCAGGAAGAGCACGCCATGGTCGAAGGGAATTGAATCGAAACCCGTGGAATGCACGATCCGGGCGCCGGTTTCGACGGCGCGCGCGTGGAAGCGATCGATCATCTCGTGCATCCACAGGACTTCGCCGCACAAGTCGACGTAGTCGGTGCCCGCTTCCACGCAGGCTTCCACGAGGCCCTCGCCGTACCACATATAGGGCCCAACAGTCGTTAGGACGCATCGGGCGCGCTTCGCCATGGTTCGCAGCGAGTCGGGATCGTCGCTATCGGCCACCACCAGCGGCGTACTCTTGGGGGCACCAATCTCGTCGCGCACCGCTTCAAGCTTGTCGTGGCTCCTTGCGGCCATCGCCCAACGCACGTCTCCATCGACGCCGTAGCGCCCGACCAGATACTCGGCGACGAGCCGTCCGGTGAAACCGGTGGCTCCAAACACAATGACATCGAACTCGCGATCTTGACTCAAGTGAATCTCCATATGAACGATTTGGTGTGGGTTTGATCTCGCGGATCTAGCGAGCGTTGGTCGAGAGGAACATCAGTAGGAGACCTTCGATCGCCTGGGAGAACGGCGGCACGAAGAGCAGGCCGAGGGCCCAGACGGCGGCGAAGACGCCGCAAACCTTGATGTATGTGCTCGTGCTCATGTCAGCGACTCCTCGGTGCGAGTTCGAATAGCCAGGTATCGCCTTCGGCGACCTGCTTCATGATCCGGGCCACGGCTTCGGGGGTCTCTCCGCCGGCGTACTTCATGGCTGATTTTTTCGCGACGCCTGCGACGGCCTTGGGGTCCATGACGCGGATCAGCTCACGCTCGTAACGGACACCCGCGATGCGGGCAACCGCATCACGCGCACCGGCCTCTTCGACGTCGAAGGCCCAATCCTTCCAGAGCCGCCCGAGCATCGATCGCATGTAGGCCGAGCCGACATAGATCTTGCCGTCACTTTCCATTACGAAGATGCGTCGCGAACTCACCGGATCGCTGGTTTCGAGCTCGATCGTCGCGACCTGGTCGGTGAACGACCAATCGGGATCCGTTCCCTGGTGAAGCTGGCCCGAGACGAGCTTGCCACCCGGAAACAACAGGGAGGGGCCGTCCGCGCCGCGATACTTGAAGGACAGCGTCACCAACGTGACGCAGAGCAATAGCGCGAACAGCCCTACGATCTGCAGAAATAGTTTCATTGCATTCCCATGGTTTTCTGGGGTTTGTCTCATCACACCCCACCGCCCTCGACTCGCGCAAGCGACCGGATGCCCGCCATGATGAAGCGGACCGTGGCATCGATGTCGGCGTTCCGCGAGCGATTTCGACGCGCCGCAAGATCACCCGCAGCAATGGACGCCTCATCAATCGTGAATGCCCCCGTCGGCCTTTCCTCTCCCCCGACCCCGATCTCACCTATCCCGACTGATCGACGGGATGAGCGAAAACCCAGCTCGTTCTCCCTACGCTCGTCTTCAATCGGCTCAGTCTGCCGTCCGATTCATGCGAGCGTCAACGCTATATGCGCCCGCGCCCCTCACGATGAAATGAATGAGCCCACCCAGCAGCGCCAGGTTCTTCAAGATATGACCGATATGGGTCGGCTGGCCCAAGTGCACCGTCACCGTGATCGGGACGACCACGAGAAAGAGACCGAGCGCCGCCCACCTCGCCTTGAATCCCGCAGCCAATGCCAGGCCGCCTACGAAGAGCGCCGCACCGCTCAAGCTCATGAGGACGTCGGGCGAGCCAACCATGTTTGCGAGATATCCGTTCGGCGCGGCTTCGAGACTCGCGAGCATCCTTTCTCTATTAACGAAATGCCCCATGCCTGACATCACGAAGACCACGCTGAAGAGCACTCGGAAGATCACGTCGGACGCCGCACTGAAGCGCTCGAGAGATTGCATGATTGGACTCCTTGATTCCTATTGATCCGCGGATTGGGGATATCGCGATTGGCTGTGCCGGTCGCACGCTAGGGATGCATCCTTGCGATGTCATGGAGCAAGATTGAGACAGAATGGTGCGTTTTTGCGCCATACTAGCAAGGACTTCGAAGAGGAGCGTTGAGTGCCGAACTGGGAAGAGATCAAGACCTTTCTCGCCATGGCTCGCGAGCGCACGGCACGGAACGCGGCCAAGTCGCTCCAGGTGCACCACACGACCGTCAGCCGCCGCTTGGAGGAGTTGGAGGCGTCGATGAATGCACGTCTGTTCGACCGCCACCCCGACGGCTACGTCCTGACGACGAGTGGCGAGCGACTACTCGCGGTCGCCTGCCAATTCGAAGAGGAGCTGCTCGGCGTGAGCCGCGAGATCTCAGGTACTCAGGACCGGCTTTCAGGCACGCTGCGTATCACCATGACGCCCCCGTTGGCCGCGTTTGCCTTCGCTCCCAACCTGCGTCGGTTCTGCGACAAGTACCCGCAGATCGAGGTGGAGCTGATCGCCACCTATGGCCTCTTGGACATCTCTCGTGGGGAGGCCGACGTCGCGATTCGGTTGGACAACAACCCTCCTCCCGAGGGCCTCGTGGGCCGACGCCTCTTCCGGTATCGCCAGACGCTATACGCGACGCCCGAGTATCTGGCCGAGCACGACCTCGAGAGCCACCCGGAGGCAGCGCGCCTTCTCGGTTGCAAGGATGACGGCGTGGTCTTTCCGGAATGGACGCGGGGAACCGCGTGTGAGGCCGTCCCTGTGTGGGGGTACTTCCCTGAGCTCAGCGTACTACTCGCTGCCGCTCGAGGCGGACTGGGGATTGCTTTGCTTCCGTGCTTGATCGCCGACCAAGATGAGCAATTGGTTCGGGCAACACCCGAGCCGCCCATCGAGGCGCGCGACATCTGGTTGGTTACCCACCGAGACTTGATGGACACGTCGCGTGTTCGGGTGTTCATGGACTTTGCCGAAGAGGTCCTCGGATTCCTCGAGCCCGCCATGCTCGGCGACCGCGGGAAGAGGCGATAGGGGCCCTCGCATCGGGGCCTTTCAGGCTGATCGGAGCGCGCTGACATAGCGCTACTTGAGCAACGAAGCGCCTCTTTCCGAGGTAGCGGAGTCGCTTGCAATGAGTCGATGCAACCGAACCCGCGCACGTGATCGGGTTCGAGTTCATCGATTGCATGCAACCGATAATCGCTTTGGGGTGCGGGCCCGTTCCACGGGCCCTGCCCTCCTA
The DNA here is from genome assembly GCA_032123985.1 of Deltaproteobacteria bacterium. Classification (GTDB taxonomy): domain Bacteria; phylum Myxococcota_A; class UBA9160; order UBA9160; family UBA4427; genus UBA4427. The sequence goes on along the minus strand of JAQBEG010000313.1, from coordinate 178 downwards.
CGAATCACTCGCCCATCGCTCGCGATTCGCCCTCAAGTCGGCACCGCTCTTAAGCCCGAGGGTCTTGAGTAGGAACCGAAACCGAGGTCCAGATGCAAAAAAGAGCCCGCCGCGCTTTGCGCGACGAGCTCTTTTTACATGGAGCACGAGACCAGATTCGAACTGGCATTCCCTTCGA
>JAQBEG010000312.1:0-4610 GCA_032123985.1 Deltaproteobacteria bacterium | reverse complement strand
GCCGCCTACATAGGCGCCGCCAATCGCGCTGCCGCTGGTGTCCAATACGAACGAAGCGGCGAGCACACTCACGAGGATCAAAGAGGTGAGGTTCGCGCTTCCACGGCCGAGGCGCGGAAAGAGCATGTCGACCGCCAGCAGTAGCAAGATGCCGCAGGCCAGCATCAAGTCGAGACTCAGTGGCGAGAGTTGGTCCCAGCTCATCGCGGGCCCATCAACTGGGTGAGTGCTGCGAGGTGGTCCGGAGTAGCACGGTTGATGAAATCCAGGATCAGAGAAGGCATGAAGCCGAAGAGCACGATGCAGCTACCCAGAATGATCAGTGGGCTCCATTCCACTCCCTTCGCATCGCTCAGGTCGTGAAATTCTTCAGCCGGTCCCTCACCCCAGAAAATGCCGCGGGCAGCGCGCAACACGTAGACCGCAGTGATGAATGCGCCAACGATGCCCGGGATTGCCCACCAGGCGTGGAGGCTCTTCCAGGCTCCGATGAAGACCAGCATCTCGGCGACGAATCCCGCGGTGCCGGGGAGGCCAAGCGAGGAAAGACAGGCCAGCGTGAAGAATGTCGCGACTCCGGGCATGCGAGCTCCGAAACCACCCATCGACGGCATGTCACGAGTATGGGCACGACCGTAGACGAGGCCGACGAGCGCAAAGAAGAGGCCGGTCATCAGGCCGTGCGCGAACATCTGATAGACGGCTCCGTTCCAGCCTTCGACCGTTAGCGTCGCTGCGCCGAGCATCACGATGCCCATATGACTCACCGACGAGTAGGCGACGACGTATTTCAAGTCTCGCTGGCTCATGGCCGCCCGCGCGCCATAGATGATGTTGATCACCGCGACCCCGCCGACGAGCGGTGCCCACGCGATGGCACCTTCCGGCAGCATCATGAATCCGACTCGCATGATCCCAAATGCGCCGAGTTTCATCAGCACGCCAGCGTGCAGCATCGATACCGCAGTAGGTGCCGATGCGTGTCCATCAGGGGACCATGTATGGAACGGGAAGACTCCCGCGAGCGACCCAAAGCCGAGCCAGAGCAGTGGAAAGCACCACATCTGCAGCTTGCGATCATAATCGAACGAGCCAAGCACCTGCATGTCGAAGGTGCTCGCACCCGTCGCCAGGTACATCGCGAGCATCACCGCGAGGATCAAAGCCGAACCCACCAGCAGCATCAATGTGAGCTTCATTGCAGCGTATTCGCGGCCGCCGATATCGAAAAGTCGCCACACGAACCGGAAGGGGCCTGCCTCTGCCACCGCATGGCTGCTGCCCCAGATGCCAATCAACAGATACATGGGTAGGACGGCAATCTCGTAGAACAAGAAGAAGACGAATAGATCCTGCGAAACAAATACGCCGAAGACCCCGGTGACCAGAACCAGAAGCGTGATGAAGAAATTCTTCGAGCGATCTTCGAGCGACCAACTAGCGAGCACGCCGGCCACAATGACCAGGCCGGTCAAAAGAAGCAGGGACACGCCCCAGCCGTCCACGGCAAACCTGAACGCGATGCCGAGGGTGGGTACGATCTCGTGTGTCTCGGCCATCTGGAAGCCGCCTTCGACGATGTCGTAGCGGATGGCAACCAGAATGCTGGCAAGCAGCGAATAGCTGGCACCCAGGAGCGCGATCATTCGCACACCGAGACGGTTTCGTTCATGAATGAACAACAGGGCGACGGCCGCGAGGAAGGGCGTTGCAACGATGCTGCTCAGTAGCGAGCCGTTCATCTCGAGAGCCCCCAGAACGCGATGACGACGGTGCCCGCGACAACGGCGTACACGTAGTCACGAACATTGCCGGTCTGGGTTCTGCGCAGCCGGCGTGCCGACATGATCGTCGTCCAACCGATCCAGTTCATCACGCCGTCGATGACATAACGATCGAAGAATCCGACGGCATCAGAGAAGGCGAGGGCGCCACGGCGATAAGCGAACTCGAAGAATCGATCGACCAGGCCAGAATGAGCGAGCCTCTCGATCGGTGCAAGAAAGCTGAAGGCCTGCGTGGGCAGCCAACGCGCTCCGTAGATCAACCACGAGAGCAGCAGGCCGGCCACAGCGCAACCGGCACCCAGCATTCCCGACATGCCTATGTGAAAGTGATACGAACCAGCCGAAAGCAACGCGAATTCCGCGCCGAAGTAGCCGATCCCGAGTGAGCCGACCGCCAACAACAGGAGCGGGCCTGTCATGCTGAAGCCGCTCTCTCGCGCATGTTCGGATGCCGCGGAGAAGGGACCGAAGATCGCCAGGAAGACCACGCGTCCCATATAGAATGCGGTCAGGAAAGCCGCGACGATCAACATCGTCCATGGAACGAACAAGCCGGCGTCGTAGACGGCTTCGAGGATGAGGTCCTTGCTGAAGAACCCGGCGAATCCGGGGATTCCCGCCAGCGCGAGAGATCCGATGATGAAGACCGCCGAGGTGAGCTTCATGCGCCGCGCCAAACCGCCCATGGCTGACAGCTCATTGCTGTGAACGGCGTGAATCATGCTACCCGCGGCGAGAAAGAGCAGGGCTTTGAAGAAGGCGTGAGTGGTCAGATGGAAATAGCCGGCGATCGATGAGCCGGCACCGAGTGCGCAAACCATGTAGCCGAGTTGCGAGCAGGTCGAATAGGCGAGCACGCGCTTGATGTCGGTTTGAACAGTCGCGAGGACCGCTGCAAAGAGCGCGGTGAATCCGCCGATCCAGGCCATCAATAGCTGGGTGTTCGGGGCTTGCGCGAAGAGCGGATCGGCCCGCACCAGGAGATAGACCCCCGCAGCCACCATGGTGGCCGCATGCAGCAGTGCCGAAACGGGTGTGGGCCCCTCCATCGCGTTGGGGAGCCAGATGTGGAGCGGGAACTGGGCCGATTTTCCGACGACCGCGACAAAGAGCAGGAGCGTGATCGTCGTCGCCCATTCTTCGGGCAGGATCGCGGTCCATTCGAATGCACCGCTCACCGCGAACAGACAGATCAGGCCTAGCAGCAGGCCCATGTCGGCAAACTTGGTCACCCAGAGCGCCTTGACCGAGGCTTTAGCGGCACTGGGCTTTTGGAAATAGAAACCAATCAGCAGATAGCTCGTCAGGCCGACCAACTCCCAGCCCGCGAAGAGCTGAAGCAGATTCGGAGAGATCACCAACAGCATCATGCAGAAGATAAAAAATGAGTGGTAGCCGAAGTAGCGCCCAAGGGCGGCCGGTGGTTCGTCGGCCATGTAGCCGAGCGAAAATATCTGAACACAGGCCGCGACGACGGTCACGACCACTGACATCGAGATCGAAACACCGTCGAGATGGATGCCGACCTCTGCGAGGGAAGCCGACCCGCTCGGTAGCCAGCGCACGACTTCGTGAACGACGCGGTCCGGCTGGGCTAGTTGTTGCACCAATAGTACGAGTGATGCGCCGAGTGACGTCAGCGCTGCGATGACCGATAGCCAGGCGGCGGGCTTGCCCGCATGCCGCAGAGGAGGCACCGCAGCGATCGCGAACGCCGCGGCGAGAGGCACGAACAGTGCGGCCAATGCGTAGTCGATGGGTGTCATCACGATCAGATCAGTGCCTGAGTTCGTTCGCGGAATCGACCGCGATTTCGCGACGCCAGCGGAAGAGGAGAATGACGATCGCGAGACCGACGACGACTTCTGCCACGGTGAGCGCGATCGTGAAAATCGCGAAGACCTGTCCGCTTACTCCGCCCGAGAACTGCGAGAACGTGACCAGATTGATCGTGACCGAATTGATCATGAGCTCGGTGGAAAGCAGCATTGCGATCGCGTTGCGATGACTGAGGAGCCCGTAGATCCCGATGCAGAATAGACCGCTCGTCAGCAACAGGAGCGCTTGCACGGTCACGGGCGAGCCTCCTTGTCGAGGAGGGATTCGGGTGCATCATCGAAGTCGCGCTGTCTGCCGAGAACGATCGCCCCGATCATCGCTGCGAGTAGCAAGATGGACAAAACCTCGAAGGCCACGAGGTAATCGGTCAAGATCGCGCGGCCGATCTCGATGGTGGAAATCGGAATCGGCGATGACCAGACGGGTAGCTCCGTGCGGACGATCGCAGACGCCATCGTGACGAAAAGAGCGACCGATCCGAGCGCGGCGGGCAGTCTTCGTGAGCTGTCGATTTCGACGCCCATCTCGTGGTGGCGGCGCGTGAGCATTACTCCAAAGAGCATCAGCGTGATCACGCCACCCGTGTAGAGCAGGAGCTGTATGCCGGCCAGGAAGGGGGCGCCTAGCATCAAAAACATGACTGCCGTGAGAATCAGGACGACGCCGAGCCAGAGTACCGCGCGTACCAGATCTCGAGAAGCGACAACCCGCACGGCGCCCAGCAAGATCAAGGCGGCGAGAACGAAGAACGCTAGTGCTTCGATCATGAGGAGCCTTCCGGGATTGGATCGACGTCCGCGGGTGGAGTCTCTTTCTTTGGTTCGGGTGTGGGCAAGTCGCGCTTCGGATTCTGCATTTCCATCAACCGCGTGCCCGTGCCCCAGCTATGTGAGAGCGATTCGTTTTCGTAGAGGCGCTCCATCGAGAGGAAGTAGTAGTGTCGTAATAATAGTAGTAGTAGTAGTAGTAGTAGTAGTAGTAGTA
>JAQBEG010000311.1:0-3604 GCA_032123985.1 Deltaproteobacteria bacterium | reverse complement strand
CTTGATCGTTGCGGCCTTCGAAATGTAGATCTCGAACCCGTATTCCCCGATCGTTCGGGTCGCATCGTAGAGCAGGCCCAAACGATCATCTGCGATGACGTCGACCAACGTGTAGAGCTCCGACTCCGTATTCGAAACGATCACACGCGGTCGTTTGCGCGAGGGTGGTCGGGTCATGCCCACCGGCCGTCGCCGTCGCCGAACCAGCTCACCCACCGCGACCTCGCCCCTCAACACTGGCTCGAGGGACGACTCGACTTCTGCCCAGACCATGGCCTGCTCCTGCGGCCCGCCGCGGGGTGTATGCGTGCGGTAGATCTCGAGTGCCAAACCACCGCTCGTCGTATAGACGTTTGAACCCAGAATGTTGAGCCCACAGGCAGTGAGCACTCCGGCGACCTGGCTATACAGGCCGTGGATGTCGCTTGAGCACAGGATGAACTCGGTAAAACCGCCCTTCATGTTCCGATTGGCCGTGACCAGAAGTGTGTCCTGGGCGTAGCGAAGCACCACTCCGGCGTGCCGAGCAATTTGTCGAGGCGTGTGGGAAAGGAAATAGCGTCGCGGTAATTCGGCGAAGAGTGAATCGATCTTTCCTTCCCCGACCCCGAGTCCAACGAGTTCCGCTCGCGCTCCGTCCCTGCGACGTTCGACGCGCGCTTCGAGCAGCGCAACGGCTTGATCCGGTCGTTCTGCGCCCGTCTCCAGCATTTCCGCCGTTCTCTCGTAGAGTTCCCGGAGCAACTGGCCTTTCCAATCCGTCCAGGCTTCAACGGATGAAGCACGGATATCGGCAAAGGTCGAGAGGTAGAGATTTCGCAGGTTCGTCCGATCTCCACAAATCTGTGCAAGCTCGAGGATCAGCTTCGCATCGGAGAGATCCCGGCTCTGCGCCAGATGAGACATCAGCAGATGATGTCTGACGATGAACAGAACGCGCGCGCCGCGCTCCTGCGACAATCCCAGTCGTTCGATCGCGGGCATTGCGCGAACGACGCCCTTATTGGAATGATCTCCGCCAAACCCCTTGCCGATGTCGTGAAGCAGGCATCCGAGGAAGAGCACGCTCCGGTCCTCTACCTCCCGCATCAACTCGCTCAGCTCCGGCATCGCACGGGTATACTTTCCGCGCCACAGTCTTCGTAATTCCTCGACCAGAAAGATCGAATGCACGTCGACGGTGTAGGTGTGATAAATCACGTGCTGCCATCGACAAACGATATGGGCCCACTCCGGCATCAGCTGCGATAGAAGTCCGACGTCATTCATCAACATCAGTGTTCGCGTCACCCATGTCTCACTGTCGAGAATCTGCATGAAGAGTTGAGACGCCTCGCTCGACGAGCGAACGGATTCGTCGAGCAGATGGAGATTCTCGCGAACGAGCCGCTGCGCCATTCGCGACAGACTCACTTGATGCTGCTGTGCGATGACGAAAACGCGCAAGATGCGCATTGGATTTTCGCGAAGATGGGCTGCGTGTGGAATGACCAGGTGGCCGTTGAAGAGCCTGAAACCGTCTTCTATCTCGATCCGGTCGGGCACGTCCTCATCTGGCGGATTCACCCGCTGAGCGCATTGTTCGATGACGAGTTCGGAGTAGGACTGGATCGCTCGAGCATGTCGATAGTAGTCACGCATGAAGCGCTCGACCGGCAAATCGGGATCGTCCGGTTCCAACCGAAGATCGATCGGCGTATCCGAGTCGGTACGACCATCCTCGGGAAATGCGTCCGAGGATGTCCGGAATGATCCGGACATCGAGCCGTAGCCTAGTCCCTCGGCCACCTCCTCTTGAAGCTCGAAACTCATCTGATCATTTGCCCGCTTCGAGCGAATGTGAAGCTCGTTGCGCGTCTGCCAGAGGAACTCGAGGGCATCTCGATACTCATCCATTTCTGTCTCGGTCAAGAGTCCGAAATGAAGCAGATCGTCGACATCCCGCACGGACGGCTGAGTGCCCCGAGCAACCCAATAGGCAGAATGGTAGTCGCGGAGGGCTCCGGCGCCCTCCTTCACATTCGGCTGAAGAAGAAAGAGTGAATTGCCGTATGCGTGCTGGCGCTCTCGTATGAGTTCTTGCTGTTCCGCAACGAAGGCTGCGGGATCCGGAAGCAGTTCGTCCCGGATGCGATCAGCGAAGGTATGAAAATACTCTCCGTCGCCGCAGAGGTAACGCGCTGTCAGCACGGCCGTGCGCACGGTGACATTCTCGAGGCCGAGCGAGACTGTCTCTTCGATCGTTCTCGTCGCACATCCAATAGTCAGCCCCCCATCCCAGAGCCAATATTGGAGTCGCTCCGAGCAGAACTCGACGAACGGCGTCAAGGGCCCGCGAAACAGAATGAGAAGATCGACATCCGAGTGAATCGACATTTCTCTTCTCGCATAGCCACCCACTGCGATCAGAACGACATCGCTCTCGACCACGCCCGAGCGTGCTCGATAAATTTCCTCGGCGAGGCTGAACAGCCGACGAATCAGGCGATCCATGAGATCAGAGTTCGTCTCGTTTACGCGGCGCCCCGATCCCGATGATCGATGAAGCCACTCGAGATGTGCCCGAACCTCTGCGAGATACGCCTTGACGATGCGGGGTACCGCCTGAATGCTCGCTTCGGGATCGGAGGGCAGTGATTTTAGATGTGCGTCGATCGAGGGAGCCCGTTCCATTATCGCGCTTCCTGTTTCAGGCGAGCCGCGGACAGGATGCCATGCTCGATGTGCTGGCGGTATTGATGGACACCCTTCGCGATTTCCTCAGCCAGGTCGTTTTGGTAATCCGCGCTTCGAAGAAGTTTCGCGTCTTTCTGGTTCGTGAGAAATCCCGCCTCGACGAGAACAGACGACATACTCGACATGAACAGCACGTAGAATGGACCCTTCTTCAGTCCGAGATCCGGGAGAGAGCGCTTATTCCTCCGAGCGCCCGCGATGACGTTGGCATGAACCAGACTCGCGAGTCGCTCTGACTGAGAACCGACTTCGTCGACGCGAAGTCGTGCGAGTGCGCGCTGAAGCGGATCGAGTTTGGATGCAGGGACGCCGTTCTCTCGAGATGCCACATTGAGGCTGTGCCGCTCGTGATTCTCATCCAGCGTGTAGATCTCTATCCCACGCGTTTTGGCACGCCGCGAAGCATTTGCGTGAATCGAAATGAAGACATCTCCCGCCGCCGACTCCGCGATCGCCGTTCGTTCTTCGAGATCGAGCGTTTGATCGCGATCCCGCGTCAGAACGACATTGAAGCCGCGATCCTCGAGACGCCTGGCGAGCCGCTTCGCAATCGAGAGATTCACGTCCTTCTCATGCAGGCCGCCCACTCCCGTCGCACCGGGATCGCGTCCGCCATGACCCGGATCAACGACGACCGTATCGACACGTCGCATTTCAGCGGGAAGTCGTCCGTTCGAATCGTGCCTGGGTCTCGGCTGGCCGCCATAGACATCGATGACTATGCGCGGGGGACTCGGCAGCGTAAAGAGTCGATGGTGATGATATCGCTCGAGGTCGATCACGAGACGCGAATTGTGCAGCGTATTCTGTCCGAGGCGGACGTCCGCGAGGAGACCGTCACCGACCTCGATACCACTCTCGTATCGAC
>JAQBEG010000310.1:0-8339 GCA_032123985.1 Deltaproteobacteria bacterium | reverse complement strand
GCGATCGATCTTGACCGTGTCGATGGGCAGCTTGCGTAGATAGGAAAGAGACGAATAGCCGGTCCCGAAGTCGTCGAGGGAGAGTTTGATGCCCGAGCTTTTGAGCTCGGCGAGAATCTCGATGGCGCGGTTCTCGATCCGTAGCAAGGCGCTCTCCGTCACTTCGAGTTCGAGCTGACTGGGCGGAATGTCGGTCTCTCGAAGAATGCCGACCACCGTATCGAGCAGCGTCTCGGACTCGATCTGCAGGCTCGATACATTGACCGCGATCGGCAGCTCGGAGACGCCGGCGTCGCGCCAGGCGCGGGCCTGTCGTGCGACCTCCTGGAGGACCCACTCGCCGAGCGCGAGAATCTGTCCCGTCTCCTCCGCAACCGTGATGAACTCTTCGGGGGAGATGATGCCGAGGTCGCGATCCTTCCAGCGAAGCAACGCCTCGAGACCCACGACCCGCCCACTCGCGGGCTCGACCTTGGGCTGGTACACGATCGAGAGCTCTTGCTGATCGATGGCGCGTCGCAGGCCGCTCTCGAGCCGCATTCGGCGCACGGAGGCGGCACGCATGTTGGGCTCGTAGAAGCGGTACTGCCCGCGCCCCTGCACCTTCGCGTGGTACATCGCGGTATCGCAGCCCACGAGCAGGCTGTCGACGTCGAGTCCCTCGTCGGGCCAGGTGGCGATGCCGACGCTGGCACTGATCCGGACGTCATAGCCGTCCAGCTCGACGTTCGACGCTAGTCGTCGCAGCAACGACTCTGCGAATCTTTTCACCACCTCCCAGTCCTGCAGGTCGGGCAGGATCACGGCGAACTCGTCACCACCGAGGCGGTGGACGGACGCCTCCCCGGCCAACCCATCGAGACACTCGATCTCTTCCTTCAGGCGATCAGCGACCAGGCAGAGCAACTGGTCGCCTATACCATGGCCGAGCGTGTCGTTCACCACCTTGAAATCGTCGAGGTCGAGAAAGAGCACGGCCAGCGGCGTGAGTCGCTGGCGTCCGCGCGAGAGCGCGCGCTGGAGGTCTTCCGTGAAGAATCGACGATTGCCAAGGCCGGTGAGTACGTCGTGGTAGGCCAGGACGCGAATGCGTTCCTCGGTCTGCTTGCGCTCCGTGACGTCCTGGATGGTGCCTTCGATGACGGGGACGCCCGATTCCGACTCCACGCGTTCGGCGCGGGTGTGGACGATTCGTTCATCGCCGTCGGCTTGCAGGATCTGATGATCGAGACCGAAGGGCAGGCCTTCCTGTTCGCAGATCGACAATGCCCGCTCGAAGGACGGCCGGTCGAGGGGATGGACCTTCGCGAGGATCTGATCGATCGTGAGCCGACCTTCATCGGCTTCCAGGTCAAGGATGCGCTCGAGCTGGCGCGTGACCGTGGCGTGTCGCTCACCGATCGGGAGCCGCCAGCCGCCCAGCTGACCGATCTTCTGCGCCGTCTCGAGTCCGGATTTGACCGAGTCGAGGTGATCTAGCATGGTGTCGAGCGCTTCGGCGACGTCCCCGAACTCGTCGCTTCGGGTGCTGTGCAGACGGGTGGAGTGATCCCCGTCGCGGATGCGATGGGCGGCGGACTCGATCTCCCGAAGCGGTGCCACGAGACTCCGGGTGAGCGGCCCGGCGACGGCGAAGGCGATTAGCAGAGCCAGGCCACCGGCCGAGACGATGGTCGTCTGCAGGTGGTCGAGGGCTTCGCGCTCGGATTCGAACGAGCCGCGCACGCGAATTTCGAGGGACGTCAGACTCACCGCGATGCGTTCGAAGTCGGCCAGTGGCTGCGACGATGGGACGAGCGCGATCTGGGCACCCGCGAGCTTGGACCAGTAGTCCAGGGTCGAACGGTGCTGGGACTCGAGGAACGATGCGCGCCCGATGAATCGGCCGCGGGCGAAGAGGGGAATCGAGCTGCCGATCACGAGCCGATCCCGGCTCGCGAAGAGAATCGAATCCCCCAGTCCCGCGACCTCGCCGCATTCGCCGCGCGCGATCGTCTCGGGGCAGTCGGGTGGCCGATCCTGGAGCGTCCAGTCGATGGAGCTGATGCTGGCTCGGAGCTCGGGGGCGCCGCCCGCCGCCACGAAGTCGCCACGGCTGTTCGTGAATACCAGGGCGTCGAGGGAGGACTCCCGATCGACAAGTGCGACCGCGAGTGCGTTCAGGGTCGCGACGTCGGCAGTTTCTAGGTTGGCGCGGAACTCCGGTGTGCGCGCGATGGCGCGATGACGCTCGCGAACCCGTCGTTGGGCATCGTCGATCTGGGAGAGCACAGCGGCAGTGGCCTGATCGAGGCGCTCGTGGCTGGCCTGCTCGAGATCGGAAGCGAGGCGGTGTCGTGGCAGGACGAGGGTCAGGAGTGTGGCGAGCGTCGCGATCGCGCAGAGCCCGAAAGCGATGCGGTAGCGCAACCTGATTCGTCCGGCGTCCGGGAAGAAATTCATCGCGGCTCAGCGCCCCGCCCGTGATCGCGGGTGGAGCGTGATCCGGGTCGTCTCGCCGGCGGCCACGTCGACACGGATGGTCTCGATCTCACCGTCGACACTCGTCGCACTGATCCGGTACGCGCCGACAGGAATCCGCGTGAGCTCGAAATCGGATCGCTCATCGACGGAGCTGACGTATTCCGCGTCGACGACCAGAAACGCATAGCTCTCGTCGGGATGCATGCGGCAATAGCCGCGCACGAGTCCGGGTGCTTCGAAGCGCACGTCGTCCGCCTCTCCGCCTCCCGACAGCCGCACGTGGAGTCGGTTCGTCGCGTCGGCGCTGAAGAGCTCGTGGTGGATGGCATCGCGGTTCTCGATGTGGATCGGTTGGTCGGGGCGGACGATCGCTAGGCGCGGATCCTGGCGACCCTTCTCGATCCGGACGAGCACGCTTTCCGATGCGGCGCGCGACCCGCGCGAGGGATTGATCGGCTCCAGATGGACCACCGCGAAGTCCTGATCGACCTGGTCGACGTGTCCCCGGATCTCTCCGACCGGGACGTCCATCAGGCCGAAATCTCTGCTCCAGTTAGAGAGCTGAGTGCAGCCGCAAACCGAGACGGCGAGCAGGCAGGCGAGCGATGTCTTGAAGGCTTGGTGCGTCGTGGGCATCCGTGATCCTGGTCGAGGTCGAGCGAGTCGCCGGCTGAGAGCAGAAACGCGATGCTTCGCGTGGATTCCGCAGGCCGCTGGAAGGTTTTACAATCGGCAGTCCGAACCCCGAGCGTGACGGGATTGTCCCGACCCGAGCAATTGCGGCGGCAGAAGCTGCGTCTGCTCTGCCGCTCGACGGACCTTCGAAGCGCCAGTAGAGGACCGCGCAAAGCTTCCGAGAAGGTAACCGGAAGTGAGGCCCGAGATCCCGATTCCGCTAGGGCGTGTTGAGGATGAGCATCATAGAGTCATGGCGTCTGCGAGCCGAGACCTAAGCCCCCGAGAACAGGAGGGTTGGTGCCTCCCCTGCACCCGGCGATCGGACTATCAACGGCTCGCGGCATGGCGACGCGGGACGATCCTCGGCGCGAGGTCGTTCGGGCTCCTGTCGCCCGTCGTCGTCCCGATGGCGTTCTCCGACCTCGGGGTCCTCGACGAGATCCGCAGCGGGCTCGCGGTTTCCGAGTAGGACCGTCAGATCAGCCGGCGTCTCAGCACGAACGGCAGCCCCGCCACTGCGAGGACCAGCAGCAGGACTCCCCCGTGCGACAGCGCCGGCGTCGGCGTCGGCGCTGCGTTCAGGCAGTCGATCCGCGGGAACGTCAACCCGTTCGTGGCGTCGGTCACGAGGATCTTCGACGACTCGAGCCGTTGCTCGATCTCATCCGGCGTCGTGAAGGTGCCCGCCTGGATGAAGAGCGCCGCACAGCCCGCCGCATGAGGACTCGCGTAGCTCGTGCCGTTGCCGGTGCTCGTGCCGTTCGCGAGTCCGGTGCTCGTGATCGACACGCCCGGCCCCATGATGTTGGTCGTCGAGTTGCTGTTCGTGAACGATGCGACCGCATCCGCTTCGTCCGCCGCACCCACCGAGACCACATTGCTGAGGCACGCCGGCGACGTCATGCTGGTGCCCGATCCATCGTTGCCCGACGACGCGAACGCGATCACGCCGCTCGCGCGGAGCGTGTTGACCGCGGCCGCGCCCAGTATGTTGTAGGCCGTGGAGCTGTCGCACGCGCCGGTGAAGAGTGCGCTGGTCCCCAGGCTCATGTTGATGACCTTCACCTCCGGGTGGCTCGAGATGAGGTGATCGAGCGCGGCGACGATCTCCGAGAAGAACGCGAACGTACCGGCCACGCCGGAGTTGTCGAGCACCTTGATCGCGACGATGTCCGCGTCCGGTGCCACACCGACCGAAGACACGGTGCCCTTCGACGTGACGATCCCGGTCGTCTTCGTGCCGTGACCGTGGCCGTCTTCGGCGGCCCCCGCTCCGGTCTGTCGGTCGCTGCCGTTCGGACAGTCGCCGACGCCGTCGAGCGTGCCGTCCTCGTCGAGGAAGCAGTCTTGATGGACGAGGTTGTCGCTGAGATCGTCGTGATCGGTGTCGAGGCCGCTGTCGAGAAAGGCGACGGTAACAGCGGCGCCGGTGATCCCCTGCATGTGCAGATCATCCGCGTTGATCATCGGTACGCTGCTCGCGAGGCTCCCCGATCCTCCAACGTCGAGATCGATTCGCATGACGTCGACGTGTGCGGCGAGCGCCGCGAGACCCGCCTGATCGACTTTGAGCACGAGGCCGGGCACGTAGTCGAACCGGTGGACGAGCTGGTAGTCGTGGCGCGCCAACGACGTCAACACCCGGTCCTGCTTCGCCCTGGCCTGGGACCTTGCGGCGCCGAGCGATCCGAGCGCACCGGCCGACGTCTCTTCCAGCGCGACGACGACACGCACCGACGACGCACCCGAGAGCGCAGCCTTCACGGCAGCGCCGACCTTGTCGTTCGCGGCGCTGGCTGGCAGCGCGACGAAACAAATCAGAACAGCAGCGCCGCCGATTAGACGTGCTCGGAAAACGCGAGGCGCCGCTGATCTCATCGATTCCTTCTTTGTCCGTCCCATCCGTTCCTCGAGGTCGCGTCATCCTTCGACAGAGTTCGAAAGAAACTCAAGCCTCTCGGCATCATCACGCGGTCGGCAGCCCCTCGCCGCCCGTCACCGGCAGTGCAACCCAGACGACCATGTCGGCACGACACAGCCAGACGACGGCGCGGCCGGCCTGGATGAGTTCGTTGGCTTGCAGAATCAAGGGGCCCAGCAGCCGGAAGAAGACCCGTTTCTTGGTCACGACAGGAATCTCGTTGGAGGTCTTGTCCCGCCAGCGCGGCGGAATGTTGGTGATATAGAGCCCGGGCACTTCGCGGATGCCGCGCTGACAGGCCTCCGGGGTGTAATTGAGATCGTTAGGGCATCGTCGACCCAGCGCGTCGCTGCGATGTAGTTGCCGCGCGCCGAAGTCGGAGGGCGAAAAAGCTCCGCTGCCGTCAGTGAACCAGGGCCGCGAGTCCGGCAGCCCGCAACGATGTCGGGGTGACTGCTTCTTCTTGCAGCGGCTCCACCGCCGACTTGCTGACCACCACGTCGAACACGTAAGGGGAATCTCGCTTCCCAAGGATCAGCTCGCCAGCGGTCGCGCCGAAGAACACCGGGCCGGGGTCCAAGCTCGGACCACCGAGCTGGCGGCCGTTGACCCAGGTTCCCAGGGTGCTTCCGAGGTCCATGACACCAACCCGGTCCTCGCGGCGGATCAGGTGGGCATGCCTTCGCGACACCTGCCACGGCCGCAAGTCGGGAATGGCGAGATCATTTAGGACCCCTTGATCCTCACGCCCGATGAAGAACGGGAACTCGCGCACGCACCGGGTGTCGCGGCTGCCGTATGCCAGGGCGACGGCCGCCTCGCGGGTGCGCGGTCGCAGCCACGCGAGCGGACCCTCGAAGGCGTCGCTCGACTGTTCCAGTTCCTGCGCCAAGGGATCCCACGAACTCTGGCTGTTGAGCGCCTCGAGCAGCTCTTCCGCCAGCTCGCCCATCTGGTGGTGCACGTTCGTCCGCCTCGCTTCGTTCAGGATCGAGAGCGTCTTTCCGTGCGGATTCGTCGCCAGCGCCTGCACGCTAGGGCTCCTGGCAATGAAGGTCTGGAAGAGCGGGTAGTCGAGCCGGCGAGCGGAGGCGAAAAGCAGTCCGAGCACGTCGCTGCAAAGCGCCGCCTGGTACTTGATGCGCAGATCGAGCATCGACAGCAGCACGCGCGCTTGGGTCCTCGGTCGCTGCAACGCAGCGAGCAGGTCGAAAACTCCCTTCGCCGTGTCGAGCGATGCCTGATCGGCGACCGGCACGATGCACAGGTCACTCGCTACGACGGCGCTCTGCGTCAGCGCCCCGAAGTCGCTCTGGGCGTCGAGGATGACGACTCCTTGAAAGGCCGCGCGCCGCAACGCGCTCCGCAGCAGCAACGGGTCCAGTGCCTGGCGCCCAAGCTCAACGACCCTAGGGCTCGAAGGGACATAGTACACGCCGTAGCGGCCGAGGCGGATCGCCGTCTCGAAGGAGCCACGCTGAAGCGCCGTATAGGTCGTGTCCTCGTGCGCCGCGTCGTCCAATGCGAACAGGTCGTCGGGGCCGGTTTGATCGTCGAGCCCAACGACCAGCACCGGCAAGCTCGAATCGACGGTCCGCAGGTACACGGCGAGGTTGTTGGCGAGGGTCGTCTTGCCGACGCCGCCCTTGCTGTTCACGACGCTGACGACTCGCATCCCCGGAGCCAGGCTAGAAGAGGCGTCGAGCACGGACGCCCGGATCTCAGTCGTGGGATCTCCAGCCGACCCCACCGGGAATTCGGCCGAGTGTCCATCGGAGGGTCTCGGCGACGTCATCGCGGCCAAAACCTTGATCGCATTCCTGAATCGGGACATTCGCATTCCAGATCAAGTGGCAACTAACCGGCAAAAATCGCAGAAACTTATGAAAAAAACCGTTCACTGCGCACCCGAAGAGTCTTAGCTGATCTCGTCAGGCATTTCGATCCATTCGGGGTGATCTGCCGTGATCAGGTCACCGGCCTCGACTGCTCTGCGGCGCTTCTGCCGATACTTGTCGATGCACGTCCAAGTGGCATGCAGCGATGGGAATTTGTACTCGTCACGGATGATTCCCAGGGCTTTGATCTTCGATACCTTGGGGCTCTCGGCCCATGGGAGGTGCCGCTTCCCTTGGCCGTTCACAAGGTCGTAGCAAGCCCACGCCCCCACCTGCCCCGTCAGATAGCGGTAGTGCATCGCGATCAGCTGCGAGTCGCGATCTGGCTTGGGACCGCGCCGAGGCTTCGCGCCGAAGAGTGTGGGAAAAGCCTCATACAGATCGGCCCCGTCGAGAGCACGCTCGCGAGCCTCGCGGATCAGTCGCATAGCGTATTCGCCATTGGCGATGGCGGTGCGGATTCGGCGGAATTCCTCCCGCGACAGGGTGAGGGCATCGCCTCGCGCGAGATCCGCCTCAAGCCGCGTCAGGAGGTCTTCAAGTCTTTTTGTCGGCATGGGGTCGCGCGCTCTCGCGATGCTCTCCGGGAGGAGCCGCGGGGCAGAGTGGAGAGCGCCACTCGATCGGCCGCTAAGCCTAGCCCCGAGGCATCAAGAGCATGCCTCAGAACCCTGTTATGCCGCAACAAGGCGGCGATTCGCATCTTCCAGAGAATCGAGATCGAGCGCAGCCCAGCGCTCGGCTCGACCATTGCGCTGCACTCGCCCGCTAGATCATGTTGGCGAGCCCTTCCACCTTCGCGCCCAGATCGAAGACAGCCGAGTCGGTCGTCGAGCCCGACCGCCCCTGGTGGATGTTGGAGTCGTAGCCTGCGGCGGCCGTGCCTATCACGGTGATCGCCCAATCTTCCCTGCGCGCTTCGCGCCGCTTCTAGCGTCGCAGCTCCCGCGAGGCCTCCAGCCCGATCCGCGCCAGCTCTCCGGTCATTTCGTCCTCGGCCGCTTCCGGTGCCAGGACAAGAAGCGCGATCACGAGAGAAAGCGCGGCTAACAGCAACGGCCGCGGACATGAGTTCCAGGCGTTATTCCATTGGCACGTTGCGGACCTGGGCATGGAGCACGTCTACATCAAGCCCCGGACGCCTCAGCTGAACGGAAAAGTCGAGCGGTCACACCGAACCGACAAGGACGAGTTCTACCAGTTGCTCACGTACCGCGACGACGTGGATCTCGAGAAGTGGCCGGCCCCTCCATACTGGTACCAGCCTCTGAGTTAGCCTTTTCGAAGGCGACAGGAGGCAAGGATGAAGCGAGCACGCTTCTCAGAGGAGCAGATCATCGGGATTTCTGCGATCGGGCCTTTTCCATTTGGCCTCATTC
>JAQBEG010000309.1:0-5758 GCA_032123985.1 Deltaproteobacteria bacterium | reverse complement strand
CTGGTTCACGACTACTTATCCTGGTTCACGACTACACGATGGATAAGAAGGTTCGGATGAGCATGAGCGACATGGAAGCGAAACGCTTCGAGATCGAAGGAGAAGAGCTTGGCTATCCCACCCAGTTTCGCGACGGCTGCTCTGCGGCTGGCCTCTTCGTCGTCCGATCCGCAGTAGCGCAGGAACTGATCGCGGACAGCGGCTTCGAGATCGCCGAGATCGCGCCCGGCCGAGGCATCCTCGCACTCACCGGCGTGCACTACACCGACAGCGATTGCGGAAGCTACAACGAGATCGCCCAGGCGTTCTTCGTGCGCCGGGTCGATCGGCCGAGCGGCCTCCCCTATTTCGGAACCTGGCTCGATCTCGCTCGTGGCGAGGTCGCCAGCTTCACATGGAAACTTCAGGTCACTTCACGACTCTCCCAATATGCTGGAATCCGAATGTGGGGTTTTCCGAAGACGCTCGAGGAAATCACTTTCGATCGAATCGAAGACCGAGCTCGCTTCTCGCTACGAATCGACGGACAAGATGCTCTGAGTTTCACGGTTCGCGCGGAGGGCAGCCAGACACCGGCTGCCATGACCTCAAGGGTCTACTCGATCTTCGAAGGCGCCCCGCACGTGAGCTATCTAAGCCAGTCTTATCACGATACCGGTGTCCGCCTCGGATACGGCCCACTGGAGCTGGGAGAACAACCGCTCGCGCAACAACTTCGCGAACTCGGATTGCCGCGGCGACCCTTGCTCTCGACCTGGAACGGGCATCTCGCCTTCAGCATGACCGCCCCCGAGAAACTCTGAACGACCCGTCGCACCGTCAACGCATTTCGACGTCGATCGCGCTTGCGTTCGCGGGGAGCGATATGAAGGTGCCGTCCACGCCGATACGAAATTGGCCGGAAAACGCGTCTCCGACGCCCTCCAGGTAGATCGATTCGAGCGGAGATATCGGCAGCGGCGGGACGACATGGTAGAAGAGGAGATAGTCGACTCCGGCCTCTTCGGCAGATTCCGCTGCCTCCACTGGGGATGCGTGATAGTCCATGATATCCGCGGTGATCTTGACGATACTGTCGCGACCTGCACGCTTCGCAGCATCTTGGATGACTTGTACGAGTTCGCGTGAGAGCGCTTCGTGCAGGAGCAGATCCACGCCGTTCGAGCTGGCGATGAGATTGTCAGATTTCGCGGTATCCCCACTCACGACGACCGAGCGGCCCTTGTACTCGATGCGATACCCGACCGCTGGCGACACCGGAAGATGATCGACCGCGAAGGCCATGATGCGGAGGTCACCCTTCTCGAAAACGATTGGGAGGTCGCCGTTCCTCGGCAGCGAGAAAGCCCTCGCTCGAAGACCGGCGCCTGATGGGGGTGTGACCTTCATTCCATGATGCGCGGTTCGATAAGCCTGATCCTGCTGGTAGGCTTGATTGAAGCCGCCTACGACCCGCTCGACGCCTTCGGGTCCGTACACGGGGAGAGGTGTCATCCAGCCGGTCCCAGCCCAGCGAAGCGTCGCCACTCGCCTAGCCCATCGATGTGATCAGAGTGGAAATGTGTCAGGAAAACAGCTTCGACCTGGCCGGGCCGCAAGCCGAAACGCGTGAGATTGCGCGCGGCGCCGTCGCCGGAATCGATCATGACCACAGATTCGCCGGCGATGATTGCAACGCATGGAGCGGAGCGTTTGGGATCCGGCAAAGGCCCGCCCGCGCCGCATAGCAGAACGTGGAGCCCGTCTGGCAATTCCGCAGGCAGGTCCGCACGCATGGCGGCCTCGACTTGTCGCTCGACGAGACCCAGTACGGGCCCCCTGCAGGCGGAAAGCAGCAAGACCAGCGCAATCAGTACTTCAATCGTTTCGATTGGTCGATGTCTCATGGATCCCGCTACTTCTCCGCCGACGGCGGTGTTCGAAGAGATCTCTGATGACGAATCGTTTCGCTGCTCTAGATTTCGAGCGCCTTTCGCAGTCCCGCGATTCCCGATGTGTAGATGCCCTCGATCATGGGCTTCGCCTGTTCATCGGAGATCCCCTTTGGTTCGAAGCTGGAACTCCACTCGATACGGCAGGCATTGTCGCCGGTCTCGATGAGTTTGAAGGTCGCCAGATAATCGTCGACCGGAAGTGGACTCTTACCAATGATCGCGTAGCTGAAACTGCGCTCCTCATCATCATGCGATTTCAACTGCTCTTGAAGCTGCGCGTTGCCGGGCAGACTGATCGTCCGAATGGCGCCAATGCCCTCGCCCTCCAGCTCGAGATCCTGGACCATATCGCCTACCCATTTCCGAATTCCGCCGAAATCACGCACCAGTTCCCAGACTTTCTCAGCCGCAATATCGAGCTCCTCAGTGACCAGAACTTCCGACATCGTCATACCTCCTGTTTTTTTGTAATCCCTGACTCGCCGGAAATGATCCCGATCGTGGGCCAACGCGCAGATCGCGCGGTTGTCTTCAAGACGTCGCAGTAATCGGACTGAGTTTCATTCCCCAGCTCAGGATCCGGCAGGTCGAGACCGGCGCGATTCGATAACACTTGTCGAGTATCCACGATTCCGTGCCCAACACGAGTCTGTAACGCTTGCGATCAAGCGCCTTGAGGATCTTTCGCGCGGCGCGATCTGGGGACAGCCCAAAGCCGCGCCCTTCTGACATCTTACGCAATCGCGCTCTCGATTCCTCAGAATGGAAGGGAGAGTTCTCGGCGAGTTCGGTTCGCATCGCGCCAGGCATGACCAGGGCGACATCCACGCCCTTCCCTCTCATCTCCTCGCGTAGCCCTTCGCTGAAGATTCGCACCGCCGCCTTGCTCGCGCTGTAGGCTGTCTGCCCGGGAAAGGGCAAGAGCGCACTCAGACTGGCGATGTTCACGATCAATGCTTCAGAGCGGGTCTGGAGAATTGGAAGGCTCTGCTTCACGAGCATGACCATTCCCCAATAGTTCACCTGCATGATGCGCTCGATCTCGTCGATCGCCAGATTCGAAATTGACGTGAACGATTGCATGATGCCAGCATTATTGATCAGGACATCGAAGCCATCCCGCAGCACAGTGATCTCACCAATCACGCGCTCCACATCCTCGCCGACCGCGATATCGGCTTGATGCAGGCTATACGGTGTCGATTGCGCTTCCAGAAGCGCGCCCGTTTCCTTCATCGAGCCCGCGTTGTGATCGACGCAGGCGATCGTCGCACCCAGCTCGCCGAGTTGAAGCGCTAAACATCTTCCCAAGCCACTTCCGGCGCCGGTCACGACGACGATCTTTCCAGAAAAATTCATCCTAATCCGACTCCACATGCTGAGATTTCGACCCCACGCCGCGTCCGCATGAAGGGCCGTCCGACTACGCGACTAGCCTCCTACGCTCAATCTTGCCCTTACAGTCGCGCCATTGCGCGAACAGCCCGCTCCATTAGCGACCGAAACATGCATCGGGCTCGAGCGGCGAGCCGGCCTCTGCGATCTCGAAATGCTGGGCCCCTAGACCATCGATTTCCGCGAGGACTTCGTCGCCGGACGTGAGGTACCGAGTCCCGCCGGCCTCCACACGTGCACGCTCTTCGAGCAAGAATTGTTGAAAGGGACTACGCAGTCTCAGCAGGGCCCGCAATGTCAGACCGAGGGGCCTGGGCGCAGTCAGAGCGACCCCCTCCGGCGTCCCCGTCTGAATGATACTGCCCGCTGGCAGGATGGGATGCGCATCGCCGATTGCAAATGGATAGAAGCGTTCCTCGCCATCGCGCACGAAAGGCATCGGCGTGCGACGCCCGTATTCCTTAATCCACTCTGCGAGATATCCAATCAGCTCCCAGGGTTTCACGATCATCAGCGCGGTACTCGCGGACTGGCGCATCTCTGTTCGGCCACCGGACTGGACCGCGAGTCGTAGACCCAGCCCTCCCCCACCGCAGGCTTCGACGGCGGCGAATAGATCCGTCCCCCTTACCATCCACGGCCCGGCCGGAAAAAAGCCCGACTGTCCCTTCGCTTCGACGAAGCCCGTGCCCGGACCGGAGAACGCGGCGTGCTTGATGATCTCTTCTCGATCGGAGAGATCATTCGAGAGAAAGAAGGCGCTACCCGCAAGAAAATCATCGCGTGAGGGTGGCGCCGTTAGGTCGATGTCCTCGAGGAGCACGAACGCCAGCTCGACTTCGTAGTCGAACAGAAGCACGCCATCCCGGGCAGCAACCCGGGTGTAGCCGGACGTCGGTGCGGCTGGCTTCGGAAACAGAAAGACCTCGCCGCCGCCTGCCTCTTCCGCGTGTGCTGCATAGTTCAGTCCCGTCGAGACGACCACTCGAGATTCATTGTCGAGATCGACCTGCGGCAGGTCCACGACCGCACAAACCCGATCGTCCGAAACCGGGAACGCAGAACCCTCTTGTGTCGCTGCCCTGACGAAAACCTCGGCCAGCGGCGTATCTTGCTCTGCGATCGCGACCGCGCGCGATATGTGGCCATGAACAGCCTCCAGCACCCTGGCGTACACGATCTGGTCGGCGGCGTTGAGCACGCGGGCAACACGCACGAGTCCTTGTTCATCTAGACAAGCATCGAGTTTGGAGCTGGCGGTAGCGTTCGCCCCCCAGAAACACACCAGCATTCCGACAATGATTCGCCTCATCGAGCCCCTCTCCGATCGAATTCGGGTTTGCGGTGGTAATGCACTGTACAATTTCCTGCCTCTTATCGACAATGACTATCGGGCCTCTTGTCGGGTCAGTTCGTCGAGGAATGTCATTCATGATCCTAAGCCGATTTCTCATCTGCGCCTGCATTCTGACCGCCGCGCTCGGTTGCGCCAAGCCACCAACCGACGCCAGCCAACCCGTCCGCATTCTCGCCAACGGCGCGAGCATTTCCGGCGCCAACGGCATGGGCTTTGGGCCGGATGATTTTTTGTACGTAGCGAGCGTCTTTGGTTCCGAACTGGTCGTGCTCAATCCCGAAACTGGCGAAATCAAGCGGCGGATAACGGAAGGAGTGAAAAACCCCGACGACATCGCGTTCAGCTCGGACGGCAGCCTCTACTGGACGTCGATTCTTTCGGGCGAGGTCACCGGCATGCGACGCGACGGCTCGCTCGTCGTCGCAGCCAGACTCACGCCGGGAACGAACCCGATCACCTTTTCTTCCGACGATCGTCTCTTCGTTTCGCAATGCTTCTTCGATGACAAACTCTACGAAATTGACCCACTTGGTGTCGAGAAGCCCCGGCTCCTCTCGGATCGACTCGGGCCGCACTGCGGCCTCAACGGCATGGACTGGGGTCCCGACAACCGACTCTACGGCCCTCGCTGGTTTCGAGGCGAGGTCGTCAGCTTTGATGTCGATACGCTCGAGATGAAAACTGAAGCCACCGGTTTCGGGGTTCCTGCCGCAGTAAAATTCGATTCCAGGGGCAGGCTGCACGTACTCGACACGGCCGCCGGCACCGTCGTACGCGTCGAGGGACGCAATAGAAAGATCATCGCGCAGTTCCAGCCCGGACTAGACAACCTGGTCTTCGACAAATCCGACCGTCTCTTCGTATCGAGCTTCATCGATGGATCGGTCACCCGAGTCGACGCCGATGGGTCGCATACCCAGATCGCGCCCAGCGGGATGGTGACGCCGGGCGGGCTCGCATTACGTAACGGTGAGCGAGGACTCGAAGTCGTGGTCGCGGATTTCCAATCGATTCACGGTTATGACGCCGCGAGCGGTGAGTCGACTTTCGTCAACCGCAACGTATTCAGCGT
>JAQBEG010000308.1:0-4262 GCA_032123985.1 Deltaproteobacteria bacterium | reverse complement strand
GATTCCCCCTTCGGGCCATCCGGCGGCTCTGCGGAATTGGCCATTATGTCGTCCAACGGAGACAGACGGTACGACGCACTGGCAGGCTGCCGCGGGTGCAGATAGCGTCGATCCATGGCGCAGCGACGAGGCCCGGACCGGGGCCTGTTCGATCTCTGGTCCAACTTCTACGACGCGCCGCTCGTTCAGCGGCTGACGTACCGGCCGGAGCACGATGCAGTTCTGCGAGAATTGCGTCGGACACCACACCAGCGCGTGCTCGACGTCGGCTGCGGAACGGGCATCCTCACCGCCCGCATCAAGAGCGAGTTCGAGGAATCCTTCGTGGTGGGCTGCGACTTTTCGAGCGGCATGCTGCGGCGAGCCGCGCGCCGACGCAGCGGGCCCGACTGGGTGCGCGGCAACGCCCTGCGACTGCCCTTTGCCGACGCCACCTGGGACGTCGTCGTCTCGACCGAGGCCTTCCACTGGTTCCCCGATCAGAGGATTGCGCTGGCCGAGTTCTTTCGTGTGATCAAGCCCGGAGGGAGACTGCTGGTCTCGTTGATCAATCCTCCATTCGAACTAATGACCCAGATCACGCGTAGGAGTTCCATATTGATGGGGCAGCCGCTCTTCTGGCCGACGCGGTCGCGTATGCGAAAACAGACGGGAGCCGCCGGCTTTCGCGTGGAGTCCCAACGATCGGTCTTCCGGTTGCCGGCGGGCATGGTTCTACCCTCCGTCCTCACCGTTGCTGTCCGACCGGACTAACGTACAAGTTTGAACGTCTGGCGAAAGCAGCGATCAGCCGGTGTAGACGGAGTACTCGAAGCCGTCAGAAATGTGGAGCGTGGTCGACTCGAAGCCATTCTCGCCGGATTGCACATAGTCGACGTAGGGCTGTAGATCGCGTTTGAATGTGAAGATATTGTCAGCGAGTACGACGGCACCGGAGCGAAGAGAAGGTTCGAGCAATTTCAGAACGGGGAGGTAGAGATCCTTCCAGCCGTCGATCAGCACCATGTCGATGGGTGCGTTGACCTTGTCGAGTGTCTCGATCGCATCGCCAAGACGCACATCGACGAACTCGGCGAGACCCGCCTCTGCAATGTGCTCGAGGGCACGCGCCCGCTTCGACTCCTCGATTTCGGTGCCAATGACGCACCCGCCGCCATTGTCTTTGACCGCCGCAGCGAGATAAATGGTCGAAACGCCGAATGAAGTCCCAAACTCGACGATATTTCGCGCACCGAGCGTTCGCGCGACCAGATAAATGAAATTGCCCTGTTCGCGGCTGATCGGGATGAAGAAGTCCTTCATCGCTTCCGGCGTAATGATCTGCGAGAAGCTCTTGCCCTGCAGCTTGCCGGCGAGGAAGCGCGGCGCAAGGCTCAAAAATTTGAACCGATCCTGCTTCGCCGCAGCATGGAGTCGCTCGAGCGTGCGGTGTGTGGGATCCGTGCGAAGGGAATTGGCGAGCCGATCGATCATCGCATCCTCCAGAAAAACGAGCGCATGGCAATGCCAGCAGATCCATCCCGTTTACGCCAGTCCTTTCGGCATGGCTTCGGGTCCACCGCGACGTATAAAGCACGTCGAAGGAAATGCTCGCCGCCGTGGCAGCACACATCGCGTGTCATCCCGTCGCAGTGCGATTCATGCTCGACACCTATGCGCGATTCATTGAGAAGTTCGCGCATTCGAAATATCGGGTTCTTCGCCCCAGCGTGTCGGGCTAGAAGGCCGATATGGACGATTCGAGAACCCTGACGATGAGTGCCAACGAGCTGAACCGGTTGGAGATTCTGGGCCGCGTGCTGGAGCGGCGGCTGACGCAAGCGCAAGCGTCCGATCAACTGGGCTTGGTAGCGGGCAGCCGCCCTGCCAACAGAAGCCGGGTGATCCTGGTTGCCCGACGAAAGACCATCCATTAACTCGAGGAAATCGGCCGGTTGTCCTTGAGCGCCCGCCGCCTTCCGTCAGACTTCATAGATCGGGTACTTGACCAGGATGGGGAGAATTCTCTTTCGGGCCTCCCACAGCTCGGGATCGAGATACCCTGCGTTGAACTGGCGAAATCGATTGGCGGATTCGAGCATGAGCAGATTGAAGAGGACGATGCCTTTTCGCATCTCCTCTCCAGGAGCCAGTGGCGCGCCCGCGACCACCTTGTCCCAGACCGCGGCGTTGTTGACGAATGCCATCGTCAAGTCCATTTCGGAGCTCAACGCCAATTGGGTATTCGTCGCTCTCGTTTCCCGATTGGCCTCGCTCAACTGAAATCCAACGAAGATCAGTGAAACGATGACGCCGACGGTGCTCCGCAATCAAGGCTCTTTGAAATTGAACTCTGATGCGTTCTATCGCTTGGGACGATGCAGCGCGCAGAGCTTGTTGCCGTCGGGGTCCCGCAAGTAGGCGAGGTAGATATTGCTCTCCCGAATTCCCGGCGGATCCTCGCAGGTGGTGCCCCCATTTGCGACACCCGCTGCATGAAACGCATCGCCCTGCTCTGTCGACTCGACGGAAAATCCGATCGTGCTGCCATTGCCGTGGGTCGCAGGTTCGCCATTGATCGGTTTGGTAATGGCGAAGTTGCCCTTTGGGCTGATATAGAAATACCGGTCTTTGTTCGACACTCCGGGGCCAATACCGAGCGTGCCGAGTACCGCGTCATAGAACTTTTTCGAAACCTCGAGATCGTTCACCCCGAGCATCACATGACTGAACATGACTTTTCTCCTTCCAACGCGTTGACGGTGCGCTGAACTGCGTTGATCCCTTTAGTAGGGTGATAGCCAGATTAGCGGCGTTTTCAGCACCAGTGCTACGTAGTCTTGGACCAAGTCGACTTCGGATGAGGCGCATTTGTCCCGTTTCGAGCCATTTCGATCTGCGGAATCTAGATGATCCCCTGCCGCCGCTCGCACCTGTGACGAGTGCAGTCTGTCCGTCGCCCGTTCTCTTGGTTTCCATGTGATCCTCCTGCATTTCATTGCGAAGCACCTGCGTGCCTCTGCGGTTCTACCACGCTGACGGAGTCGTTCCGAGGTCGCCCAGGAGATGAGCGAAGAACATTAAAGGGTCGACCACCTTCCGTCCGGCCCGCTTGTAGTATCCTCGCGCGATGTTCGAAGCCTCTTCTGGCAACGGCGTCATGTCGTCTCCGACCCTCCGTATCCTGGATGGTCTACCCATCTCGCCCGCGATCGCGAGCTTCGGGGTAGCGCTATTGGCGAGCGGCCTTCTGCTCCTCGTC
This sequence comes from Deltaproteobacteria bacterium, assembly GCA_032123985.1. GTDB lineage: Bacteria > Myxococcota_A > UBA9160 > UBA9160 > UBA4427 > UBA4427. The sequence goes on along the minus strand of JAQBEG010000308.1, from coordinate 1,021 downwards.
GAAGTGCAGACCGACCGGCTCGAGTCGCTCCTCGAAAGCGGGGGAGATGGTCTGCGCAACGTTCGGCTTGCCGTCGGGTTCATCGCGATGACGGCCTATCTCCCGACCGCGACGCTCTACGTGTTACGCGGTGCGCGGCGCACCGCCGACGAGTTACGCCCGCAGCTGCGGCTGGACGAAGCGGCTGTGCAGGCGCGTGCGGGCGAGATCGGCACGCAGTCTGTGGCCGGGTTTCGTTGGGCGGGCTGGATCGGCGTCTTCGTGGCGCTGATGATCCCGTTGATCGTCGATCTCCCGCGCGGCGAGTTCCCCTATGCGCTGAACCAGCCCGCGGAAACCATCTGGCATCGGATCGCGACGCCCCTCGCCGGCTGGTGGGCCGGGCGGCTTGGCTATGTCATTTTGCTCGAGTCGCGCCGCCTCTCTGAACTCGCCAAGGGGCTCCGCGCGATCGATCTCTTCGATCTCGAACCGTTGCTGCCCTTTGCGCGACAGGGGTTGACTCACGCGCTGCTCCTGATTGGCTTCCTGTCGATCTTTGCGGTGATGTCGTTATTCGAAGCGGGTTTCGGTCCGGCGATCGGCTTGGTGACGCTGATGGGTCTGCCCGCGGCCGCGGTCGGCATCTTGCTACCGGTTCGAGGGGTGCACAACATGATTCGAGACGAGAAAATGCGACGGCTCGCGTCGTGCGGCGATCGGCTTCGCGTGCTCCAGGCGGACTTCGGGTCTCAAATGCACACCCCCGTTCCTCGTGAACTCGTCGACGTGCTCACCCTCCGGTCTCATCTAAAAGAAGTGCGGGAGTGGCCATTCGATATCTCGGTGCTCGTGCGCCTGGCTGTCTACCTCGTCATTCCACTTGGCTCGTGGGCCGGCGCGGCCCTGGTCGAGCGAATGCTCAACGCACTTCTTGGTTGACCCAAAAATGTGTCGGACGGGAAAAGGAAGAATGGGCCCCGTTTTCAGCACCAACGATATTAGGCATACTGACAACTAGACCCTGGATCGCAGACCACCC
>JAQBEG010000307.1:0-4096 GCA_032123985.1 Deltaproteobacteria bacterium | reverse complement strand
GCCGCGCTGGTGCAGACGCGAAACGACCTCGTGCCGGGTCAAGGACCGACGCGAGAGCAAACGCACGCCGTCGAGGTACGCGTCGGACATCGGAAGACTCTACCGCGAATCGCGCCAAGTCAGAACGCCCACACGAACTGGAGCGAGGGCGTGATTCCAAGCCAGGGGTCGAACGTCGTTTTCGAGTCGATGCTCCCGTCGGGTCGCGCCTCGAACTGAACTTCGTCCACGCAGCAGGCGTTTTTTCGGTCCGTCAGGTTCACGACCGAAAACTCGATGCGACTGTTCCCCTTGGCTGTCGCTATAGCCCGCCCGGTCTTCAGATCCAACCGGGCGTAGGTCGAAAAACGCGCGGAATTGCGAACCCCCACAACCGGCTCGATCTCCATCGAGCCGTCGGGCAGGGCGGTGACGCTCCCCGTCACCGGCGTGGTCGGCCATCCGGTGTGGACGGTTCCGTTGACGGATAGGAACCACCCCGATCGCCATCGGTAGGCCACGAGGACGTTGCCCGCGTGGGTTTGATCCCAGCTCCTGGAAACCTCGATGCCCGACACGACGTCCCTGGCGGTCGACCACGTGTAGTTCACCATCCACTGAAACGGCGCTCCCGCGTCGCCGAGCACCGAAAGTTCCACACCCTGGAGCGTGGCGCTTTCGGGCTCGATGAAGACGCGGTCCGGTTCGACCTCGGGGAACAGCTCGACGGGGCGGAACAGATTCTCGTAGCGAGGCTGAAGCCCCGATAGCTGGTGGCGGTAGGCATCGACCCTGACGCTCCAGCTTCCCGAGAAGCGATGGATGCAGGTGAGATCCAGCGCCCTGGACAACTCGGGTGGACGGTAGGTCGTCTCGCCATCTTCGATCCGGAGCTCGTGAACCCGCAAAGACTGCGCGGTGCGACCTACGGCGATGCGCACCTCGGACCGTTGTCCCGCTTGCCAGACCAGATTGAACCGGGGGCTCCACTGCCGGTTGCCCGTGTACGTCTGCCGGTCCCAACGGAGACCGAACTCGGCGATCACTCGATTCCAGGGACCCGTTCGATACGCGACGTACGCGCCGAGCGCGGCCCCCGATCGCGTGAAGGCGACCGTCGACGCCGGGTCCGACGGCCCCGTCGAATGTTCGAGCTCGGCGTTCAGGAATTGAACGTCGAGACCGCCGCGAAGGACGTGAGGGCCGCCGAGGGTCCACGTCGCATCGTTCTTGACGCCGATGAATCGCACGCTGCGATGATCCGCGACGGCGATGACCTCGTCCTCCGGATCCGCCGTCCCCTCCCGAGTGCGGCCGATCCGCCCGGCGGAGAACACCGATTCGGTCGCGACCCCCGGCGACCACGATCGCAAGACGCGAAACCAAAGCGTGCCGCTCCGGTTCGACGAGGCGACCCTTTCGTTTCCGTCTGATTCCCGCAAACTCGCACGATCGGCAGCCAGCAGGAGGTGGCCCGACGCGACGGTGGTCGGTGTCGTCACGAACCCGAACTTTGCGTAGACGTCGCCAAACGCCGGGCGGAGGCCGTCGGCCCCAAAGGCGATCGTGTCGCCGATCGCCTGCGGATACCAGTACCGCCCCGAAACAAGGAGCGGCCCGAACGGCGTGGGAGCCGCGTAGGCGAGGCGAGCGTTCAACGTACCGACCTCCAGCTCGGTGCTTGCGTGCTCGGACGGGGTGACGCTCGACATCTCGACGAAGCCGCCGTTTCGGTCCCCTCGATCCGCGGTGAACCCGCCACCCAGGAAATCGACCGAGTCGATCATCCGCCCGTCGACGAAGCTGAACGGACTCCGGAATGCGCTCAAGTGGAACGGATTGTAGAGCTCCAGACCGTCGAGAATTAGGGACACGTCTTTGGTGGCGCTCCCGCGCGCATGGAACGTCGCCGATCCGTCCGTTGCGGCGATACCCGGCAGCAGCGTCACGACACGGCTCGGGTCGGTGCCGAGCGTCGGCGCCCCGATGACGTCGTCGCGGGAGAGCGAGCGAGTCGTGCCCAGATCCTGAGGGACGATCTCGTGGTGGCCGGGGGTGACGATGATGTCTTCGACGAGGCGCGTCTCGACGGGGACGCGGTCCGTGATCCGGTCCGATGGCGGCGTCGCTGCAGGCACGATGAGGATCGCCCCGCGCGCGCCGTCTTTCGCTTGCAGTCCAAGCGGGACGAGGATCTGGTCGAGGAGGGCTCGAGGGAGACGCGCGGTCGGCTCTAGGGTGACGACGAGCGCAGGCCCGACGACCGCTGAGCTATAGATCAGGTTGAGGCCCAACGCCTCCAACTCGTCGAGTACCGCGATCAAAGGCCGGCCGCGGTACCGGGGCGAGGCGTCCGCCATTCCATCCGCGAACGTGGGAGGCGCTGTCGCGAGGAAAAACGTCAGTGCCAGCGCACCGCGAGCCGCGGCAGCACGGACCGTCGTCATGGCGGAAGCTTGCGGCGAGCCGCACCGGAACGCAACCCGCAATCGGTCTTTGCGCCACACCGATTACGGGAAACGCGGCCCTTCGGGGTCCATTCCGATCACGAGCACCCCAGGCTCCCATCGGTGATTTGCTCCGCAAGACGGCAAGACCGCTGTGGTCGCCTCCTCGAGGGTCATGCCGGCGATCGACCCTTTCAGCGTTATCGCCGGCGCCTTTTCGGCGACGCTGGTGTCGGAAAACTGGAGGCGGACCCCGCGCTCCCGGGCGATCCACTCGAGAAACTCGGAGAGCGTCCGTCCGTCGATCACCATCATCGGAGCGATCGCCTCGACCCACGCCCAGCCCCCGCCAGTCACGGCGTCTTCGCCAAGCGCGATCCGGCCCGAGGCGTCAACCCGCAGCGACTGTCCGGCGTGCGCCACGATCCGCTCGGCCGGAAGCTGCAGACTCGCCGCGCCCTCGCGGACCCGAAGGGAGAGCGATCGGCCACGGACGCGCACCTCGAACTGCGTTCCTACCTCTTCGATCGTCCCCACAGCCGTGTCGATCCGCAAGGACGATTCGGGGGTGGCCGTTTCTCCGGACGATTCCACGTAGACCGCTCCGCGCTCGAGGGCGAACACACGATCGGAGACGACGCGAAGGGTAGTGTCGATATCAAGACGCAGCGAATGACCCGTTGACGAGCGGAGCGACAGACGCGCGTCGGCCCCCGTCATGACCTCGGAATTCCACGGGACGATCACCCCCACGTGGAGCGGCGCTCGCGAGCGAAAGACCGGGAGCGAACCGTGTCGCGCCCACGCGGCGTTCGCCACGCGTTCCACACGGATCCCGGAGTGCTCCGTCGTAGTCGACGGCCCCAAGGAACGCAGCCCCAAGCCGACGGCCACCACGACGATGGCCGCCGCGGCGAGCGAGATGACCCAACGGGTCCGCCGGCGGCCTGCACTCTCGGCCAGCTGCCTCCGCCACGCGGTGCGCGTCGCGGCCCGGACCCGATCCGCGCGCTCTTTGGGCACCGCAGGGCGTGGGCCCGTCGCTTTGAGCAGGGCCTCGATGGGGTCGTGATCGGTCATGTCCGTTCTCCCGTCGCGCGGACTTTCGTCAAGATCGAGAATCCTTCCCGGAACGCCTCCCGGGCCCGGCTCAGCATCGATTCCGCGGCTTTCGCGGTCAGGTCGAAACGGGCGGCGATCTCGTGAACCGACAGTCCTTCGATGTACTTCCACTCGAGGGCCGCGGCGTAGCGCGGGGGGAGCCGATCCAGCAAGAGGTGAACGAGACGTGCCGTGTCCTCGCGCCTCATCGCCGCCTCAACCCCGGCATCGCTCGCCGCCGCGAGCGACTCCAACGCGGCGGCCACCTCCGGATCGTCTTCCACGAGATCGACAACGGCGCGGTTTCTCCCCGTGCGCCGGTAGAACGCCGAGATCTCGTGCCGGCAAAACGTGCACAGCCAGGTGAAAAGCGCGGCTTCGCCGCGAAACGTCTTCAGCTTTGCTATCGCGGCGCAGAGCGTCGCCTGGACCACCTCTTCCGCGGCGTCCTCGTCCCGGCCCATGCGGGCGAGGGCGAATCGAAACAGACCCGGGAAATAGCCGTCGAAGAATTCCGTGAACGCGCGTTCGTCGCCGGAGAGCATTCTCTGAACCAGTTCGCGCTCGAG
>JAQBEG010000306.1:0-3247 GCA_032123985.1 Deltaproteobacteria bacterium | reverse complement strand
GCGTCGCGCAGCTCACCGAGCTGCGTCCAACAAGGAGGTCACCAGACCGCCGAGCGATAAAAGACGACGACAGATTTCGCCGATCCGCGATCCGCTTGATAAGCGAAGCGCCGGCCGTATGCGTCCGGAAGATCCCAGTCGGGAAGACGTTCCCCAATCTCTGGTCCGGTGGAATGCCCATCGGGCAGTCCAAGTCGGCCGGGGTGGCCGAGGGGCGCCGGGGCATCGAATCCAAACTCGTCTCGCTCGATAGTCATGCAGAGTCCTCGGGGCGGAAGTGTCCAGGTGAGCGCAGACTATAATATTGGCACTTGCGATGTCAATTTATCGCTTCTGCTCTGAGTACGCCGCAATCGCTGATTCGAGAATCTCGGACGCTCGCTTGGGATCTCCGAAGCCCTTTGCCTCCATCTCGCCAGGCCCCTTGTAGTTCGCGAACCAGAGTTCCACGATCTGGCTTATTCCGACGTACCGCTTGTCGAGATCGACCAGACTCGCAACATCTCCCAGGGGTGCTCCAGGCAGGACCGCGATGAGCTTGTCGTCCTGCTCGCCGCCGTCGAGCAACTCGAGGACGCCGATGAGCCGCACGGCTGCGACGGAGCCTCGTTCGAGCGCGGGCCCAAGCACGATTACATCCAAGGGGTCTCCGTCCCCGCCCAATTCCTTCGGCAGAAGAGTGCGTGGGACCATGCCGTAGTTTCCTGGGTAGGCGAGATAATCAACGACGCGAGGCCGCCCCCCGCGCTGCTCCCACTCGAGTTTTCCACTCTCTTTGACGACTTCCCATTTCGCGTTCGTCCCGGCTGGGATTTCGACCACGACATTCACCAACCCCGCGTCGGCCCTCGGCGGAATGTCCCGAACGAGGTGTCGGTCGTCGGCAAGAAGTGGCGTCGAACAGAGACAAAGAATCAGAAGCACCGCCAGCGAGAGGACGAGTCGCGGCCTTCCCGGCATGGATCGCGTCGAAGGTCGTTGGATCATAGATGCAGAGTTTATGGTTTCGGTGTCGACCTCGCATTCGATTAGAGACCCGTGCGTGGCATCCGCGTGAAGGAAAGAACCCGATGCGATGAAGATCTCAGCCGATCGCGTGCGTACCCGCGGCGGAGGGAGATCCGATCGCATTTTTTTCGTTCGGCGCGATCGGGAGTTGCACACAGAAAGTCGTTCCGCGGCCTACCTCCGATTCGACCGTGATTAGGCCTCCGTGGCGATTGATGATCTCATAGGAGATCGACAATCCGAGGCCCGTTCCCTTGCCGACGCCCTTCGTGGTGTAGAAGGGGTCGAAGATACGCTCGAGCGAATCCGGATCGATCCCGGCGCCGTTATCCGAAACGAGCAGCCGAACGTCGTCGTCGACGCGATGCGTTGCCATTCGAATCGAACCCTGCGGTCCGACGGCATCCGCTGCATTGATGAGGAGGTTCAGCACCACCTGTTGGATTTCGTGCGCTGAACAGAGCAGCGGCGGGATTTCTCCGTAGTCGATGTGAACTTCGGCCACGTGCCTGACGTGGGGTGTCGCCATGCGGTGAGCGGCGCCAACGATGTCGTTCAGCTGGGCAGGCTCGCGAATCGCGTTGCCTGCGTGAGAGAATTCGCGAATTCCCGTCACGATCGCGGCGGTCCGCGAAACACCTTCCAGGGACTCATCGATCAGGTCCTGCACTTCGCCGAAAATTTCGTCACGTTCTTCTTGCTGCTTTTCGAGATCGGTCGCATCGGTGTGATCGACCTGGGCGCCCGCCAGGACACGCAGGCTGTCAAGGTGCTGGCGAAGCATGACGAGATTCGCGCGGACGTAGGCGACTGGGTTGTTGATCTCGTGCGCGACACCAGCCGCTAGCTGGCCGACAGCCGCCATTCGGCCCGATAGCAGAAGGCGCTCGCGCAGACTCTGAACTTCGCGCTGGTCGCGAACCAACGCCGTCGATCCGCAGGGTTCGCCCTGACGGTCCCTAAGCAATGACACGGAGATCGAGACCGGGAAGGGAGCGCCCGTGACTGGTCGCAGGTCGCAATCGAAGAGAGTCGGAGCTTCGATACCGATGATGGGCGCCGGATCGAGCAGCTCCTGGAGTTGCATGCCCGCGAGTTCCTGGCGCGAGCAACCAGCGAGCTGCGCCATCGCGCTGTTGGCCGTTCGAATTCGACCATCGAGGCGAAGCATGACGAGTCCGTCCCGCATCGTGTCGACGATTTCTCGGCTGTACGCCTCGGGGACGAGGAGCGTGTAGCCGTAGCGGTGCAAGGACCACGCGACCGTTGCTCCGAGGACCACGAAGCTCACGGTTCCCAAATGCAGGACCTGAATTCCGAGCATTGGAAGGATGCCGTCGGTGGTGGATGCAGCCGTCATGGGAACGAGGAACCCCATCGTGATCCAGATGACCTGCTTTCGTTCGGCCGCAGAAGGAAAGCGCCGATAGGCGCGTGCGCCGAGAACGAGTCCGACCGTCAGGTTCCCGACCGTAAAGGCCAGAAAGAAAGGGTAAGCGGGGCCGAACTCGTAGGCCCAGCCCCAGCTTGCTTCGATGACACCGGCGTGAATCCACGGTGTCGTCCACGTGACCGCGAGAAAGCCGAGAGAGATGAGATAGAGACGCGGTAGCTGGCGTCGAATCCGCGGTGCAGGCTCGCCGATCACCTCGAGAATCAGATGCAGCCCGATCGGACCGATCATCACCCAGCCGGCTGCCGAGAGCTTGACGAGCGTCAGGGCGACGCTCGGATCCGTGGCTGTGTTCCAGAGCATCTCGCAGCCGGCCCAGAAGGTCGCCCCCAGCAGCAGGGCTGCGGAGAGTCGGCTGGCGAGGGTCCGCGAATCTCGCGTGAGCAGCATGGTGGCAAGAATCGAGGATGCCAGACACGCAGTCAGTGGGAGCAGTAGATAGGCGGACATCCCAGCGGAAATCGGCAGGACGGCCGCAAAGCTTGACGCCCGTTTCGAAGCGCAGAAATCAGCCCTCGAAGCCGACGACTCTCATAGGCTTTCCAGCAGTCGCCCGAGATCTTCTCTGGAAAGAGGCACGTAGCCCTCTTCGTCTGGCGCAAGCCAGAGGGTCTCGCCCGCCACATCCTCGAGTCCGAGCCCCTGCTGGCGCAGCGCTCGCTTACGTGTTCTGTACCCAGCGGTCATTGGAAGTTGATCGATCAGGCGAACGACGATGGGACGCTGATGTCGTGGCAGACGTCGTTGCATTCCCCTTCGCAATGCGACCGGGTCGAGTTTTGCACC
>JAQBEG010000305.1:0-6025 GCA_032123985.1 Deltaproteobacteria bacterium | reverse complement strand
CGTGGGATTCACCTGCGTCCGATTCGTTTGCTGTGTTGCGGCTCGAGCCATGGCGCCTTCGTGTCTTCCCCGGATCGGTGCTACTCGCACAACAAGGGGACGTGCTCGTCTGGCGGGCGAACGAGGCCTGATTCGCTCGTCCACCCAAGTCCGCTACATCCACGCAAGCGCGCGAGACAAGATCTGCGTAGCGTTTTCGCGAGCGCAAGCTCCGTGTGCGATCACGAGACATTCGGGTTCCCACGCAAGCAACTTTGCGCGTGCGGCTCGAGCGAGGCGTCGGCGCCAGAAGGTCGCTGGCCATTCGCGAGGGGGGCTTCCATGCGTGCCAACCAAACCGTCGAGGCGCATCACTAGACCCTTCAGCCCCGATGCCTGTTTCGCATCATGGCGCTGAACGAGGTCGCAGACGATCGCGGTTCGCGACGGGCGATGGAAGAATATGACCTCCTCCATCATGAATGAGCCGTGGAAGATCGTTTGATCGAAGTCTGCGGCCCAGGCGGCCTCGGGCGAGGGCCAGCAGGCGTTTTCCCGATAGGTCCGGGTCTCGAATGGGCATTTGGTATTGTGCTCGCAACCGGGTGCGTGGAGTGCTGATTCAAGATGGAGATTCGGGAATTTGATCCGTCGTGCGATCTAGAGTCTGTTCGAGGCTGCTTCGTCCAACTCCAGGAGGTCGAACGGAGTATTCGTCCGGGAATGCCTCCGGGCGAACAGATCGTGGATGCCTACCTTGATTTGATGTTCCGCCGCTGTCGTCAATTCGATGGTGCAGTTCTCGTTGCCGAAGAAGGCAGCGCTGTTGTTGGCTTCGTGACGATTTGGGCGAAGTATCGCTCCGATGAACCGGACGATGATCCCGCGGAACACGGGTTCATCTCGGACCTCGTTGTTTCTTCTGCGAATCGCGGGAGCGGTATCGGGCGAGCTCTTCTACGTGCCGCGGAAGCGAGGGCACGGGAAGCGGGAGCGAGACTCATACGCCTCTCGGTGTTAGCGAGCAACGTGGCGGCGGTCTCGCTGTACGCGGCGGACGGGTTTAGAGAAGCCGAGATCTATCTCGAGAAAGATCTCCTGTAGAAGCGTTTGCTCGGCCAATTCCGTGCTGTCGTACATCGTCGGCCGGCTCGCGTGACGATGTCTATGGTAGTCTCGGCGGTCGAAGATAATTTGCACGCCTGCTTGGGGCTCTCTGTTTCAATCTCGCCGGTGCTGCGATGCAATTCGTTCGACTCATCCGCTCCGTATTTCATGACCGAAAGGAGAACTTCGAATGACGCTAGGCAAGACGAGGAAGAGACTGACGCGCGGAGCGATGCTGGCCGTCTTATCGGGATGTGTGCTGCTGAGCACGCTTTCTGCAGCGGTTGCCGCCGAGAATGCGGAGACGTCGCCAGCGCCCCCTGGAACGCTCAATTTCGTGGGGAAGAACCTGCTCATGAAGGCAAAGGGCACTTTTCATGAATGGCGCGTCGTCGAAAGTTCTGTCGACATGGACGCCATCGAAGATGCTTTCGTCGTCGTGGAGGTCTCGCTTGCGAGCGTCGACACTGGAATCGAACGTCGCGACGAACATCTTCGCACGCCGGACTTTTTCGAGATCGAGACCTACCCCGTCGCCATCGTGCGAATTCATTCTCCACGACCGATCGCTGACGAAGTGGACGAGCTGGCTCGCTTCACTGTCCAATTCGACGTGGACCTCCACGGTGTGACGAAAACCCTCGAAGGAGAGATCGTACTGACCGGTCGGGATCCACTCGTATTCGAGGGGGACCTCACGATCGACCGCACGGAGTTTGGCGTGGGGCCGAAACCGAATCGCTGGAACCCGACATCACCGAGGGCGGAGATTCCCGTGCACTTCAACGTGGAACTCTAGGCTCGCGGCTGGCGCTCAGCCCTCTCGATTCGCGACCGCTCCGTCCGCCTTTTCCGACTTGGTCTGTTCACGCTCTTTTCGTCGTTGGGGATCGAAGATCCAGGCGACTGCAGCACCCGCGAGATAGAGCATGATCATCGGTCCCGCGAGGAGTACCTGGCTGACGACATCCGGCGGTGTGAGTAGCGCACCGAGCAAGAACATGGCGACGATCGCGTAGGGCGTACCCGCGAAGAGCTGCTTGGCCGAGACGATCCCGGTAATCGAGAGGAAGAACACGAAGAGAGGAAGCTCGAAGGCGACGCCAAAGGCGAGGAAGAGACGTGTCGTTAGGCTGAAGACCTCTTTCATGGTCCACGCCGACACGACCCATTCGTTGTCCCAGCTGCTGAAGAACTGAAAGACGATCGGAAATACGACCGAGTACCCGAAGATCGCGCCTCCTGCGAAGAGTCCAGTCGAGAAGATCACGAATGGAAAAATTGCGCGTCGCTCGTTGTCGTATAGACCCGGCGCGACGAAGGCCCAGAGCTGCCAGAAAGTGATGGGTAGCGTCAGGACGAAGCCCGACAGGATCGCGCACTTGATGTACGTGAAGAAGATCTCGCCGGGGGCGATCGCCTGGAGCTGACTGTTCTTGGCTCCGAGTGCCTCGGTCGCAGGGGCCAGCAGATAGCCAAAAATCTGTTCTGCGAAATTGAAGGAGAGGGCCGTACCGAGCAGAATTGCGCCGACTATCCACGCGATTCGACGGCGTAGCTCCGTGAGATGGTCCGTGATTGGGAGTGCGCGATCATCCACGCCGCGGATCCGCCGGATTCGAGCCCGAGGTGGGCAAGTTCCCGAGTTCAGAATCCGCGGGTGAGTTCGAATGCTTTTCGGTGATCGAATCGACGTCGGCGTTGGTATCGGCGTCTACTGCTTCGTCATGATGTTCGTGATCGTTGTCGAAGGGGACTTCGCCTGCACGCTTCGGAGTTGCAGGCCCCTCGCTATCCGCCGCCATGTCGCTGGCGGCGGGCGCTGGCTTCGCTCCCGAATCGACGTCATCCCCCGCCTGCGCGGGCCGATCGTCCGGTCGGCTGCCGGGCCGGTGGATGGTCTGGCTTCCCAATCGATCCCGTCGCAAGTCTTGCTGTAGTTCGTCGAGAGCAAGGCTTTGGCGAAGATCGTTAGTGGCGCGTCGAAATTCGGCGAGTCCGCGGCCAAGAGTCCGCGCGAGTTCGGGCACGCGTTTTGGTCCAAAGACCAGCAGCGCCACGACGAGAATCATCACGAGCTCTAGAGGACCGATTCCGAACATAGGATCACAATCTAGCAGGTTGGAAAATTCGTTCGGAATTCACAAAAAGACAGTCGAGGTGTGGAGGCGGGGCCATGGCAACCCCCCCGGTTTATTCGCCATGGCCCTCGCCCCCAGCGTTACCCCGAGAATGATCGGGCGTCAGTCGCGCCGTCGATCTGATGCGGCCGACTCCCTCGCCTGGACTCACCGTGAGTCAGGCGCGTGACTCTAATTTCTGCCGGCTCTCGCTCGGGCGGCCTGACGAACCCGCATCATCGGTCGTTCACCCTTTTCGCGGAGCATCGAGAGACCGGCATGAGCTCGGCCTCCTTCGACTTCTCGGCACCAGACCACTCGTGCTAGCCCATCGATCGAGACCGTCCCGTCGATGTCGCGCAGCGTCACCTGAAGCAACTCACCCGGAGAGACCCGTTCGTTGAGGTCGAGGCCGAGCCCAGATTCAGAGCGGTCCTGCGTGTACCCGACGCGTCGACCTTCATCGGCCAGTCGGCGCGGATAGCGGCTGTACTCGACGACGTGCACGACGCGCTGTCGAGGCTCCGAGCGGACCCGAAGGTTGGTCGATTGCAGTTGGGCAGTGGCGGTCATGCAGCACCTCGTTTGCTTGGTCCGATGATGTGTGTCGACCGAATCCCGCCGGAAGCTAGATTTTCCGCAGCGCCGACCGAAGCCAGGGCACCGTTTCGGGCGAGTTCAGTGAAGATGTCGACGAGGGCGGGATCGAATTGTCCGCGCGCCTCACGTTGCAGCTCGGCCAACGCTTCATCGTGCGTCTTGGCCTGTCGATAGGGTCGTTCGCAGGTCATCGCATCGAAGGCATCGACCACTGCGATGAGCCGAGCCGCGAGCGGGATGTCGTCGCCTGTAAGACCATCCGGATAGCCCGCGCCGTCATAACGCTCGTGGTGGTGACGCACGGTGGTGGCCACAGGCGCGGCCAGACCCAAGGGCAGAAGTAGTCTCTCGCCAATGGCCGGATGGTCGTGGATCGATTCGAGACGGTCGGGTTCGGGCATGACCTTGCCCGCGAGCAGGTCGCTGGCTGCGCCGACCTTGCCGATGTCGTGGAGGAACGCCGCCAGTCGCACGTGGTCTCGCTCTTCCCGCGAGAGGCAGAGGCGCGCAGCGACGAGGTCGGCGTAAAAGGCCACGCGGCGAGCATGGCCGCGCATGTAGATGTCTCGACTCTCGATTGTCTCGGCAAGAACTTCGAGGAACTCGATGGTGCGCGGACCGCTAACGCGGCTGCCGTCCGATTCGGATCCGAGCATGGATTCTTCGAGGACCGCACGCAGTCGCTGCTGCGCCAACGGGCTGGCGTCGAGTTCCTCGAGTACGAGATCGGCATCACGGTTACGACCGAGTACGCGACTAATGCCCTCGAGAAAACAAACCATCCGCTGGCGACCGACGCGTCGCGAGAGTGCGCGCTCGACCGAAGCGGTGACCTGGACCACGTCGAAGGGTTTGGTCAGGTAATCGAAGACACCATGGCGGATGCCTTCGACGGCTGTCTCGACGGATCCGCAGCCGGTGATGATGATGATTTCGGTCTGCGGGAACTCGCTGCGGATCGTCCGCATCAGCTCGTCGCCCTTCATGCCGGGCATGTTGAGGTCGACGGTGACGAGGTCGATCGATTCAGTCCGCAGAATCTCGAGCGCCTCGGCGCCTTCGTCCGCGGTCGTCACATCGTGACTACCGGAGAGGATCATGCGCAGCGATTCTCGCGGCCCGCGTTCGTCATCGACGACCAGGACCTGCGCGCGGCGCCCCCGGTTCGACGCTGACGCGTTGCGCTCGGTTCGTCCGTTGATATTGAGATCGGCTGTCATGCCCTCTCATAGAGCAAGTCGTATGCCAGCCAGATTCGATATGCAATTGAGTCGTTAACTATTTGAATTCATTAGGACAATCATGTTTACATGAATACGAACACTATCGCATTGATTCGGAACGGATCCGTACCGCTCGGCGACGGGTGTTTGGAAAAGCCACGTAACTATTTGATTTATAAAGAAAAAATTCTGCGTTCAAATTCGAACGGCCCAATTTGCCGGTTGGTACCGGATCGTACGCGTGACGGGTCCGGATCTCAGTCGATCGGCGTTCCATCTGGCGATTCGATGCCCAGCTTGTCCATCTTCAGTTTGAGCACTCGGCGCGTCAGGCCCAGTGCGTTCGCCGTGCGCGTCTGGTTCCAATGATGGCTCTCGAGCGACTCGCGAAGAATTTCGCTTTCGAAGCGCACCACGGTTTCCTCGAAACTCCGCTCGCCCTGCCGCCACTGTTCGCGCAGCGCCTCGGCTTGTCCCGTTCGTCCAACCGAAATCGGCAGGTCCTGCTGATCGATCGTGTTTCCATCGCTGAGCGCCAGCCCGTGCTCGATCGCGTTCTCGAGTTCTCGGACGTTGCCCGGCCAGTTGTATCCCTCGAGTGAGCCGAGTGCCGCGGGTGTCAACTTCTTCTCGGTTCCGCTGCGCTCGAGGAATGTGTGTGCGAGCAATCGGATGTCCTCGCGGCGTTCACGAAGTGGAGGAAGCTGGACCGGCACGACGTTCACGCGGTAGTAGAGATCCTCCCTGAAATTGCCAGCGGCGACTTCCTTCGCCAGGTCGCGATTGGTCGCAGTCACGATTCGTACATCGACCGTGATCGTCGTACTCGAGCCCACACGTTCGAAGCTCCGTTCCTGTAGAGCGCGTAGGAGCTTCACCTGTACCGCGGGATCGAGCTCTCCGATCTCGTCGAGAAAGAGCGTTCCTCCATTCGCGGATTCGATGCGCCCGATGCGTCGATCGGTCGCGCCCGTGAAAGCGCCCTTTTCGTGCCCG
>JAQBEG010000304.1:0-11232 GCA_032123985.1 Deltaproteobacteria bacterium | reverse complement strand
TCCTGGCCGGCGACACCACTACCGATTTCATCGAGCGTGTCGATCCCGCCCGATCTCTCGAACTCGACGATGCCTCCTTCGAGCGCGTCGCCCGAATCGGTGCCCTCTGGATTCAAGGGGCGAATCGCGCTGTTGCTGCCGTCCTGCAGTCCATACCGACGGGCTGGCGCAATTCGCGCATGCCCTTCGAGCGGGTGGCTCTCGCCTTCGGCGAACGCGAAATCGAGGTTCGTTATCGCGCACGACGCGACGGGTCCTTCGAGTTCCAGGACGGATCCTCGGCTCGCATATTCAACTGGTGCGACGATTCGATCGACGTCGAAATCGATGGGCGTCGCCAGGCCTCACGGGTCACGCGGACGAGCGAACGGCTGATCGTCCAGTGCTCCCGTGGTGACGTCGAATTCTTGTTGGTGCCACGCTTCATGCTTCCGGGTAGCGAAGCCGCATCGGGCGGAATCGTCGCACCGATGCCGGGCAAGGTCATCGAGGTCAGGGTGGCGGTCGGCGATCGCGTAATGTCCGGCCAGATCCTGATTCTGCTTGAGGCCATGAAAATGGAGCACCCGATGCGGGCCACGACCGACGGCAGCGTCGTCGAAATTCGGGTCGCAGCCGGTGAACAGGTGGAGAACGAAGCGCTGCTGCTCGTCATCGAGCCCGACGCGACGGACGAAGAAAGCAACCGCGAACTTCCGCGGTTAAGACGGCGGGTACGGGCCATGGCCGAGCCAATTCGTATCGCGAATTGTTCCGGATTTTTCGGGGATCGCCTGTCTGCGGCGAAGGAGATGGTCGAAGGCGGACCGATCGATGTCCTGACGGGCGATTGGCTCGCCGAGTTGACGATGCTGATCCTTGCGCGGACGCGGATGAAACGACCGGGGGCCGGATACGCCCGCACTTTCGTCACGGAGATGGAACAGGTCATGGGGACCTGCCTCGACAAGGGAATCCGCGTCGTCTCGAACGCCGGCGGCCTGGACCCGGACCACTGCGCCGAAGCCGTCCACGAGGTCGCGCAGAAGCTCGGTTTGAATCCGAAAATTGCCTATGTGCGCGGCGACGATCTGATGCCCAACATCAACGAGTTGATCGCGCGTGATCAGCTTCATCATTTCGAAACGGGCGAGCCGATCAAGGACCCCGGACGCTTCATGACGGCCAATGCCTATCTCGGCTGTTGGGGGATCGTCGACGCCCTTACGCGCGGCGCCGACATCGTCATCACCGGACGCGTCACCGACGCAGCGGTCGTCTGTGGACCCGCAGCATGGCACCACGGCTGGACCCGCAGCGACTGGGATGCACTGGCCGGAGCGGTCGTCGCGGGCCACGTCATCGAATGCGGCACCCAGGCGACCGGTGGGAACTACTCGTTCTTTAAGGAGGTCCCCGGACTCGAGAGGGCCGGCTTTCCCTGGGCCGAGATCGCCGACGACGGCTCCTGTGTCATCGGCAAGCACGAAGGAACCGGCGGAGAGGTCTCGATCGGAACCATCACCTCGCAACTCCTCTACGAAATCGGTGGCCCCGAGTATTTCGGACCGGATGTCACAACCCGCTTCGATACGATCCAACTCGAAGAGGATGGACCGGATCGCATCCGCATTCACGGAACCCAGGGCGAGCCACCGCCGGATACGCTCAAGGTCTGCATGAATCGCAGCGGTGGCTTCCGAAACGACATGCGTACGTGTCTCACCGGTCTCGACATCGAGGCCAAGGCCGCGCTGATCGAAAAGGCCTTCTGGGCAGCGTGCCCATATCAGCCCAGCGACTATCAACAGGTCACCACGCGGCTCATCCGAACCGACAAGGAAGATCCGGCAACCAACGAAGAGGCCGTCGCGATTTGGCACCTGAGTGTCAAGGACCCCGACGAGAAGAAGGTCGGACGCGCCTTTTCGAACGCCATGACGGAGCTCGCCCTCGCGACGATCCCAGGATTTTTCGGTGTGGGCGGAGGTCCTGCGGGAGGTCGCCCCTTCGGCGTGTACGAGCCGGCGCGTGTTCCCGCCAATGCTGTGCCCCAGGAAGTTGTCTTTATCGAGGGTGACTCGCGGCAGATCGATTCTGTCATCCCGCCGGGCAACGTCACCGTGGTCGCGGCAGATGGCCCGACGGCGGCCGTCCCCAGTGGCCCGACGAAGCGCGCACCCATCGGCACGATCCTGGGTGCTCGCTCCGGCGACAAGGGCGGTAACGCCAACCTCGGCGTCTTCGCACGCAGTGACGAAGCCTGGGCCTGGCTCGACGAATTCCTCACGACCGAGCAGCTCCAGAAGCTACTGCCCGAGGTCGGGAAATTCGAAGTCGATCGGGCTCGCTTCCCCGCGTTGCGAAGTCTGAATTTCGTGATTCACGGCATTCTCGAAGAGGGTGTTGCGGCCGCGACCCGTCAGGACGGCCAGGCGAAGAGCCTGGGGGAATGGCTGCGAGCGCGGGTCGTAGACGTGCCGGAGGCGCTGCTCAAGTGACTCGTGCGGCTTCCGAAACGGCAGTCGAGAAACCAGCGGACGAACGCAAGTCTCGCTTCCCGAACGTGCGTGCGCCCAAGCGACGGCTCTCGCCGAGTACCGAGCGGTCCTTGACTGCGCGACAGCTCGAGATTCTCGACACACTCGACGAATCCGTGTTGGTCGACGGTTTCGCTGACCTGACGATGGCCGAAATCGCCAAAGAGATGACCTGCTCGCTGCGCACGCTCTATGGCATCGCGCCCAGCAAGGAAGAGTTGGTCCTGGCCGTCGCCGACCGACATCTCCAGCGCATCGGCCGAGAAGCGATGCAGGCACTCGAGCTGGACGAGCCGCCGCTGACGCGATTGCGAGCCTACCTGCGCTCAACCAATCTCGCGCTCCAGCCAACGACGGTGATCTTTTCGATGGATTTCAACAAGCTGCCGGGCGCCCGCGAGCTGACCGATGCGCACGCGGACTACATTGTCTCGATCACCCGAGCGTTGCTGGACGAGGCCGTCGAGGCCAAGCAGATCGCACCACTCGATACAGCTGCTCTCGCCGTGGTCATCGGCCGACTCGGCCGCGATTTCGCGCGTCCCGACATGAAGAAGATCGTGCAGATTTCCGCGCGCGAAACCGCTGATTCGGTCGCGGAGATCATTCTCGATGGGCTCATCGCAACTCGAGCCTCCTGATCGATTCCCTGCCCGACACACGCACGAGCTTCTCGCAACTCGCTGCTATTCGGGAATCGCCATTCCCTTCTTGACCGCAGGTCGCGCCTCGATTCGAGCGAGCCAATTCGACACGCGTTCACGATCCAGGATTTCCTTCGACCCGATATTCTTCATGATTTGCAGCCACGGAAAATGCATGATGTCACCGATGCTGTACGGCCCCGCAAGATACTCCCGGCCGTCTTCGAGAATGCGATCGATGACACCCATCAGTCGACTGATCTCTTCCGAGAAGATCTGAATCATCTCGACGTTCTTCTCGCCTTCCTTGCGTAGCGCAGCACCAAGGCGGCCCAGATTCGGACCGACACCACCGGTTTGAAAGAAGGCATACTGAATCGCGTCCATGCGCGTCTTGGCATCCTTGGAAAGGATGAGCCCATCCGGATCGTGTCGCTCTCCGAGATGCAGGAGGATGGCGCCGGATTCCCAGATGACCTGTCCGTCGTCCTCCAGGACCGGAATCTTGTGGTTTGGATTGAGGGCGAGGAACTCGGCGGTCATCTGCTCCCGCTTGTCGATGTGTACCCAGGTCATGTCATAGTCGAGCCCGAGCTCTTCGAGCGCGATCGAAACCTTACGGCCATTCGGTGTGCCAGCGGTATAGAGATGCATATTCAGTTTTTCCTCGTTTGATGAGTGTTCTGCGGCGGGCGTCGCAGCATCACCCTAGCGGATAGAGACGGCTGCTATCGATCATCGAGCATCCATCCCAACGCTGAAGTACGGAAATTTTCAGGCCGTACTCGCGAATTGCGTCACTACCCATGGTCGCGGGCGGTTTCGACATCGCGAAGTTCCGAGGCCGTGAGAACACGAACCGACACGATTGGCTCGCCGGTCGAAAGATCGAAAAAGGCCGAGCGGTTTTGATCACCGCGCTGCAATGCCTGTTTGACGATCTCCGTCACTCGGATGCCCATCGGTAACGGCACACCTTCATGCGCCTCGAGGTGCGTTCGATCTCCCTTCGCGAAACGACCAAATCCTCGCATACAGATCGGCCCTAATGTCTCTCCGCGCGATCGTCCGTCCGCATCAGTCTGATCCATACAGCTATGAATGAGTCCTACGAAAGGCACCTGCATCGATCGAGGGGTGTTCCCTATGGCCGTCATGCAACATCCGGCGAACCAACGCAGCATGCCAGATTCCGTTAGCCGCATGCACGCGAGTTGCTCGGCGCCCGCTGTGAACTCGAGCTGACCCGACGACGTCTGAAAGATATCCGTGCCCCCGTGGACGTCGAGTACCTCATCGGCACGCTCGAGAAAATGCGCGAACGACTGGCAATCGTCGCAATAACAGACGCACCGATTGCCTGTTTCGCGGGAGGCCCCTCGCAACAACCCGCGCAGAGATCCACATGAACATCGAATGGGCAGGTCGGTCGTTCGGTCTGTCTGCATCGGCGTCGTATGCGGCGACATAGTCGATAGGCTAGCCGTTTGATGCTCGGCCACCCATCCCGGCAGCGACAGTCTTGCTGCTAGCGACCGGAGAGAACGGTGCCGGACGGAATTTCTACAGTGACCGTCGAATCGTTCACGAGCCGCACGCGACCCTCGATCGACACATCGGCGCCGAAGCGATGGTCCCCGATCACTGAAAGACTGCGACATTTCGCAAGCGACGGTGGCCCTTCTGGAAAGCGGGCCTGCAGGTCGTCGACGTGCCCAAAGAAACGAGAATCCAGCTCGATCACCCGGAGCCGATTCGATTCCGCATCGACCGGTACGATATATGCCTCTTCCGTCACTCGGTACGCATCGGACCAAACCGAAAGCAGGTCGCTCGTCGTCTTCACCGGCGCGAATCGTTCGCGTGGAACCGCAATCGCTGCGGCCCCGTCGAAACATTCGATCGCTGACCCCATCGCTGTCTCCAGCTGAAAACAACGCGGACTCGAGTCATCCTTCGGCGAAACGCGCTTCTCGTTCTTGATCACTGGAAGGAGCAGGCCCGCCGATGATTCACTCAGCTTATGGGACAACACCTCCAGGTCGATCCATAGATTGTTCGTATTGAAGTAGTGGTGTCTTTCGATGTCCTGATAGGAGTCCATTTCCCCTTCAGCAGACTGTGCGATCTCTCGCAACATCAGACGGCCATCGCGGCGAGCAAGATGGCCACCCTTTTTGTCGGACTCGGTCCGCTCCGAGACTTCCATCGCGAAGGGGATTTTTTTCGAAGCGACCCAGCCGAGAATCCGTGGATTGAGCACGGCGCCTAGATTGTCGGCGTTTGATACGAACGCATAACGGATACCATTCGACAGCAGAGTCTCGAGCATGCCGGAACTCGCCAGCGCGATATAGAGGTCGCCGTGGCCGGGCGGACACCATTCAAGCGAATGGTCAGCGGGCCAGTCGATAGGCGTCCATGTTTCCGCATCGATGCGTGGGACCTTGTGCTGAAGGAATCCGAGGGGGATCTGCTTTTCGAGGTCCGGATAGGCCGCGAGAGCCGCCAGCGAGTCATCGCGCGTGCGATAGCTATTCATCAGAACCAGCGGAAGCTCGACGTCCCAATTTTTGCGTTGCCATAGAATCTGGCGGGCAATGAGGTCGAGGAAGGAGATGCCCGGACGAATCGGAAGCAGGCTCTTGGCTTTGGAAAGTCCCATGCTGGTCCCGAGGCCGCCATTTACCTTGATGACGGCGGCCTTCGAGACGGCGGCGAGGCCGGCTTCTTCGAACTCGGAAAGGCTCGTGAGATCGGGGAGTCCGTCGACCGGGCTAATCGATTTTTCGGGAATCGTGGTGGCACCGCCAGAAGACACGAAATCCAGGGCGTGCAGGAAAGCGCGAGTGGCAATCTCAGGCATCCCCTCGTCGCGCATTCGGTCGGCGAATTTAGCCAGCCCTGCCTCATCCAGTTTCCGACCAGCCAACTCCGACACGCTCTACCTCTCGTTTGCGGACGCGCTCGCTCGGCGTCCAGTGCAGGCACTTCGTACCCGTTTCGGCCCGTTCGAGCCAGAGCTTTCTGGGGTATGGGCTCCCGACGGCCCCGGTGAGGGCGCCGCACGGAAAGGCTAGCCTTGATCCGCGCCGCATCCGGAGAAGATCCCTGACCGTACGAAAAATTCGCATCGACGATCTTCAGAAGCCAGTCTTGAGTGAACAACAGAAGACCGCCCTCGCCTATGGAGAATCGCTAGAAACGGATCTATCGATCGAAGCCGTACTCGCGGCCGCGGTCGAGCGCAGCGGCCTCGACGATTTCGGCCCTGACGATTTCCGCGACCGGCTGGGCCTTTGGCTGTCCGTCGTCGATGACGATCCAGATCGCACGGGCATCGGGCGCATGATTCATTTCAACGATTGTGTGCGCTACTCGGTGGCGCGGCTGCGAATTCGTGATCTCCTCGAGAAACACCCGGAGATTCGCGAACTCGAGATCAAAAGGCCGATCATTGTCGTCGGTCTGCCGCGCTCGGGCACGACCCATCTCGTGAACTTGATCGCCTCGGATCAGCGACTCCGTTCGATGCCGCTCTGGGAGGGCCAGGAACCCGTTCCCGATGCCACCGAGAAAATGGGACCCGGAGGCATCGATCCGCGCTGGTCGCGCTGCGACGCGGGCTGGCAACAGATGAAGTCGAACTCACCGCTGCTGGCCGCGATGCACCCGATGGAGCCTGATCATATTCATGAAGAACTCGAGCTCCTGCTTCCAGACTTCACCAGCTACAACCTCGAGTGGGTCGCGCGATGTCCGAAATGGCGCGACTACTATCTCGCCCACGATCAGACTCCTTACTATCAGGGCGCCCTTCTCGACGGCCTCAAGATTCTGCAATGGTACAAGCCGCGCGAAAGATGGGTCCTGAAATGCCCACAGCATCTCGAACAGCTCGGTCCGCTAATGACGACATTTCCGGACGCGACCATCGTCGTCACCCATCGTGATCCGGTCTCGGTGACCCAATCTGCGGCAACCATGCTGAGCTATGGCTCACGCATGACCTACCGAACGCCCAATCCAGAGTGGTACCTCGAATATTGGCACGATCGGGTCCGCAGATTGCTCGAGAGTTCCGTGCAGGATCGCCAGCGACTTCCGACCGACCGTACGATCGATGTCCTCTTTCACGAGTTCATGGCCGACGACATGGCCACGATCGAGCAGATCTACGAACTGGCCGGACTTCCGCTAACGAACGAGGCCCGCCAGCAGATCGACGCCTACCGGACGGCGCATCCGCGTGGCAAAGACGGTCAAGTCGTCTACGACCTGCGTGCGGATTTCGGAACGGCGCCGGATGACCTGCGTGGGGCTTTCGACTTCTACTTTGACAAGTTTGCGGTGCGCAAGGAGGTGAAATAGCCGCTAGCCGGCCGCCCCCGAACGTGGAATTCCGTATCCTCGCAGATGTGATCGCGTCGTCATTCATCGCCCGTCTGGTTTTCCTTCTCCTTCTCGCGCTCGCGGCCGGCCTCGCAGGCGCCGAAGACCGCCCCTATCCGGTGACCGAAGATCGGGAAGCCTGTGCGGAGTACACCCCGCTTCGTCGGCCCTTTTTTGGCGACACCCACGTCCACACTGCCCGATCGCAGGATGCGTCTACCCAGGATACGCGCGTAACGCCCGCCGAAGCCTATCGTTTCGCCCAGGGTCATCCGCTCGACATCCAGCCCTTCGATGCCGACGGCCATTCATTGCGCACCGTGCAGCTGACGAGACCTCTCGACTTTGCGGCCGTCACCGATCACGCCAACCAGCTAGGCGAGGTCCATATCTGCAAGACGCCCGGACAACCAGGGCATGATTCGTTCGTCTGTCGCCTATATCGAAGCTTTCCGCGCGCGGCCTTCTTCGTGATGAATGCTCGCTATTCGCTTCTGCAATCTCGTTGGGGATTCTGTGGGGAGGACAGCCAGCATTGCCTCGCAGCCGCCGGTATCGTCTGGAGCGAACATCAGAGGGCGGCCGAGCAGTCCTACGACCGAAGTGCACGTTGTGAGTTCACGAGCTTCGTTGCCTACGAGTGGACCGCGGCGATCGGAGGAGCCGGACACCTTCATCGAAACGTCATCTTCCGCAACGAACGGGTCCCCGCGCTTCCGATCAGCGTGATCGAGACGGGCCCGATGGCTATCCATCTCTGGAATCGGTTGGATGCGGAGTGCCGCGACGGCCAAAACGGATGTGAAGCACTCACGATTCCCCACAACTCGAATTGGAGTCTGGGCTCCGCCTTCACGTCCGCGGTCGAGCTCGGCGCAGAGATCACGACCGAAGAGGCCGCGATCCGCGCCCGGTACGACCGCCTCGTCGAGGTCATGCAGCACAAGGGCGAATCGGAATGCGCACTGCTTCCCGGAGTCACCGACGAAGGTTGCGGATTCGAGAAGGCGCCGAATCCGCACGGCATCGGCTTTGGAGAGACGAAACCTCAAACGATCGACTTCGCGAGAGACGCGTTGAAGCGCGGTCTCGCTCTCGGGCCAGAACTGGGCACCAATCCACTGAAATTCGGACTGATCGGCAGCACCGACACACATCTCGGAACACCCGGCCTCGTCATGGAGCGTGGATTCAGTGGCCACGGCGGCGCTGGCAAGCCAGGGAACCAGGCCCTCGATCCTGGATTTCCGGATCTCACCACGCTCAATCCGGGCGGGTTGGCGGTGCTCTGGGCCGAGGAGAACACGCGAGATGCGCTGTTCGAAGCCATGCTGCGCAAGGAGGCGTACGGCACCAGCGGAACGCGTCCGATCCTTCGATTCTTCGGCGGATGGAATTTCGCAGCGAACGCCTGCGACGCCGGAAACGTGGCCGAGGTCGGTTATGCCCAGGGCGTCCCGATGGGCGGCGATCTTGCTATGCCATCGACGATGCCGAAAGTCGCACCCACGTTTCTCGTGAGTGGATCTCGTGATCCGCATCCGAACGGGTCCGATCTTCAGCGCATCGAGATCGTGAAGGGTTGGTTGGAAGAAGGTGAGCAGAAGGAGATCGTCCTGACGGTGGCCGGCGGTCCAAACGAGGCCAGCGTCGAGCTCTCGACCTGCGAGCGAAAAGGTGTCGGGAAAACGAATCTCTGCGCGGTCTGGCAGGATTCGGATTTCGATCCCGATCAGAGCGCATTCTACTACGCGCGCCTCCTCGAGAATCCGAGCTGTCGCTGGACTCAATGGGCCTGCATCGATGCAGGCGTAAAATGCGACGACCCCACGACGATCCTCGACGGCTTCGAGTCCTGCTGTACCGATGAACTTCCACCGACGATCCAGGAGCGCGCATGGAGTTCACCGATCTGGTACACGCCTCGTGGAACGGCTCGAGCAAATTGACAGAGGTCGTCCGGTCTCAGGCGGCGGTTTTCTCAGTCCGCGGGATTTGAACCACCGCGAGAAAACATCCACCGAGAAAGACCAATCCGATCTGCACGAGAAAGCTCATGTGAAAATTGCCCGTCGCGCCGTGCAGAACCTGACTCACGGCCGATGCTGATGCGACCACCGGAATCGTTACGAGCCCACCGAGGCCTGCCGCACGCCCGAAATTTGCGCGACCGAAACATCGCCCCACTGCGACGCCTTGCAGCGGTATCGCTCCACCGATTCCAACGCCATAAACCGCTCCAGTCACGACGAAGAGCGTGTAACCCGGCTCGATGTGGAAAAGAACCCAGACGAGCATATTCGCGAGCACGACCAGCGTGACCGCCGGCTTGAACGGCGCGACGTCGGCGAGCCCACCGATCACCACCTTCCCCAACAGCGAGAAGGGAATCATTGCGAGGAAGAATAAGTTGGCTTGCTGTCCCGTGAATCCCAGATCCTTGCCGAATGGCACGACCATGGGCGTCAGCACGACCGGAGAAGTCAAGACGAGCCCGAACCCGATCGCGATCAGCCAGAGGCGAGGATCTCGCGCAAGCTCGCGGGTCTCGATTGCCGGCGCCTCTGAAATCGCATCGGGTTCGGGATCGTCTCGAAGCAGTTCTCCGTCGGGTATCTGACCGACATCCTCGGGCCGACCGACCACCAGACCGCCAAAGACCGGCAGGCCAATCAAAATCGTGCCGGCGCCGAGACAGAAGACGGCAGTTCGCCAACCATGGGCATCGATTAGATACTGAGCAATCGCCGGTGCGACATAGCTAGCCATGGTCGCCCCAGCAACCACGATCCCCATCGCGAGCCCGCGGCGCTTCATGAACCAGTTCGACGTCAGCGCCATCGACGGCATGAGGCCGAATAACGCGGCGCCCAACCCGACGACACCACAGAAGAGCACTGCGGCTTGCCAGAGCGCAGTCGCCTGCGATAGAAGAACGAGACCAACGCCCGCAATAAGCGAACCGGCGCTCATGATCGAGCGCGCCCATCCCCGATCGAGCCAGGCTCCGGCGAATGGACCGATCAGGCCCATCACGAGAAAGGCGATCGACATGCCGAGCCCGATCGTCGAACGCGGCACGCCAAAGGCGGTGCTGACCGGATCAACGAAATTTCCGAACGCGGCAAGTGTGATCGAACCTGCCAGAAAATTGGCGACGAATCCGACGCCGACGATCTGCCAGCCGAGAAAGGTCCTGCCCTTCCACTGCGATCCAGCCTCGATCGATCCACTTACGCCGATCGGCATCTGCCCTCCTCGCTCTGCGACGAGAAATCCCGCTGCCTCCCTCTAGATCAGATGATCGGCCAATCACTGGCTTTGGGAGGTATGCTCGTCATTACTGGAAATCACAGAGCCGCAGGCGAGATCTACGTTCGGGATGCCTGACCGCGCACCGCGTCCATCAGATCCGGAATGAACTGCACGACAAAATTCGGGATGTTGCCGAGTTCCGAATTTGCCTCGCGCATCGCAATGAAC
Organism: Deltaproteobacteria bacterium; assembly: GCA_032123985.1. Taxonomy (GTDB): domain Bacteria; phylum Myxococcota_A; class UBA9160; order UBA9160; family UBA4427; genus UBA4427. The sequence goes on along the minus strand of JAQBEG010000304.1, from coordinate 194 downwards.
TTGAGTTCGAGGATGAAAGCATAACGGACGACCGTAAAGAGTTCGAACCAGGCGATACCGTCGATCGAACGACCGGTGAGTTCGTGCCACTGCTGGTAGGTTTCTTCCGGCGTCGGCAGACCGGCAAGCCGCTCGAGCCCAAGCCCTTCGCTGTTACAGCGATCGACCCAGATCCACCACGCCAGGTCTGTGCG
>JAQBEG010000303.1:0-5829 GCA_032123985.1 Deltaproteobacteria bacterium | reverse complement strand
CCTCGCAAGCTCGCTGCCGAACTCATCGGAACGTTCTGGCTCGTTCTCGGGGGCTGCGGAGCCGCAGTCCTGGCCGCGACATTTCCGGAAGCCGGGATCGGGTTCATGGGCGTCGCCTTCGCCTTCGGTCTCACCGTGCTGACAATGGCCTACGCCATCGGACACATTTCTGGCTGCCATCTCAATCCCGCGGTTTCGATCGGACTCTGGATGGGCGGTCGGTTTTCGGCGGCTGAGCTCGGGCCCTATATCGCAGCACAGGTGCTAGGTGGAATTGGCGGAGCGGGTGTGCTCTACCTGATTGCGAGCGGTGGACCGGGCTTCGATCTGGCGGGAGGCTTCGCGTCGAATGGTTACGGCGCGCATTCGCCCGGCGGATACGGTCTGATGTCCGCGCTGATCACCGAGATCGTGATGACCTTCATGTTCCTGTTCATCATCCTGGGCGCAACGGATTCGCGGGCGCCCGCCGGCTTTGCACCGATCGCGATCGGCCTCGGTCTCACGTTGATCCATTTGATCAGCATTCCCGTGACGAATACCTCCGTGAACCCGGCACGCAGTCTGGCTCCGGCGCTCTTCGTTGGAGGCTGGGCGCTCGCGCAGGTCTGGCTCTTCTGGGTCGGACCCATCATCGGTGCTGCTCTGGCCGGCGTAACCTATCGCTGGTTCGGTGGCGACGACCAGTAGGGATTCAGGGCGCGAGCGATTCGTCCTGGGTCGACTCCCCGGTTTCCGGTTCGGTCGAATAGAAGTGGACATCGCGCTGTGGGAACGGGATAGAGACCCCCTCGCGATCGAAGCGTAGCTTGACCTCGCGGGTGAGATCCCAGTGGACGTCCCAGTAGTCGTCGCTCGCGACCCATGGACGAACGACGAAATTGACCGATGAGTCGCCGAGGGAATGAACCTTGATGATGGGTTCCGGGTCTTCGAGGACCTTCGGATGGTCCTTGATGATCGACCACAGAACTTCCTCCGCATGGGGAATGTCGTCTCCGTAGCTGATGCCGAACTCGAGATCGACGCGCCGGATCGCCTGCGCGCTCACGTTCGTAATGACGTCTCCCCAGATCTTGCTGTTAGGCACGATCAGGGTTTTGTTGTCGATCGTCAGGATCGTGGTCGAGACGAGACTCATGTGGCTCACCTTGCCGAATACCCCCGAGGCGCAATCGATCATGTCGCCCACGTCATAGGGTCGGTAGAGGAGGACCATCACGCCAGCGGCAAAATTTCCAAGTGTGTCCTGGAGTGCGAAGCCAAGCACGAAGCCTGCGATTCCCAGTCCAGTCAGCATAGGAGCAACCTCGATTCCCAACTGAGACAGCGCAATCAGGAGGCCGATCACCAATACGCTGGAGGTGCTCAGTGACACGAGCATTCGTTTGAGAAGCTGCGAAAAGCGCAGGTGCGGTGCCTCGACGGCGTGGCGTACGATCTTTCCGACGAACCGCGAAAGACCCCAGAAAATTGACACGATCACGATGAACAGAAGAATTGCGAACGCGAATCGAGCGCCGTTGTCCGCCACACCCTCGCGCAGATCCGAAGCCCACCGAGCCACGAGCTCTCCAGCGATGTCGCTATCGATCGCGCCCACGGTCACCGCGCCGGTCGACTCGATTAGAACCTGCTGATACTCCGCCGCGTCGAGTTCGAGGCGTTTCATCAGTGCGACGACAGATTCCAGGTTTTCGAGGGCAGACTCATACCGACCGTTCGCGGCCGCTTCGAAGGCTTGAAGCGCGGCCGGATCGCCGCCCGCCGCTTTGCGAACTTCGATGTCTTCCTGCATTCGGCTGGCCAGTCCGAGATGACTCATCGCTAGCCGTGCCCGGCCGAGCACTCGCTCCTCGATCCAGTTGTGTTGGAAGCGGTCGGCGAGCGCTAGCGCATCCGATAATTCAGCGACGTCTACACCTGCATCGAGAATCCGCAGGAGTAGATCGTTCTTGCGGTTGATCACCGAGTGGGCGGACGCGATTGCGTCGGCGTCGGTCAGTTCGGCGAGATCGGCCTGCAGTCGGTCGCGATCTCGAGTCTGCTCTGTGTATTCCGCGCGGATCGACCCGCGGATGCCTGGCAAAAGACTCGCGACGACCGCGCGCTGTGCCGAAGCATCATCTTCAGCCGCCTCGATCTGCTCGATCACACTCCACATGTCGTCGAGCGTTCCCGATCCCTCGAGCTTGAACTCGAGAGCCTGGGCACGAAGCGCGACCTGATCGTCTCCAACTGCAGAATTCGCGTCGATCGCGAGTGCATCGATCTCGCGTAACCTCGAAAGTCGATTCTCACGCAGGGATTCGAAGCTCGCGCGCAATTTCTCCGATTCGCTTTCGGCCTCGGCCGGTGCTTCGGCCTTCGCTTCGGCTTTCGGTGCCTTCGCGCCATCTGCTGCTTCGGGATTCGCAGGGGTGCCACCCGCCCAGAGCAGCAGCGCCACCGCCAGGAACAGAGATCTCGAGAGGTTGTTCCGCCAATTGTTCATGCGATTCGGCCTTTTATTTCCGACACGGCACTCTGCCCAGCCCATGCTTCTGCCACGCCATTATGCACCGAATGGCTCGCCGAGTCTTCCAAATCGGCATTCGCGTAAAGCCATCCTCGTAAGAACTCATAGGCGAGTACCAGAACGATCGCCCCAGTGAAGACACCGTGGAGGCCGCTCATTGGCGTTTGATTCGAGATTGTCGCTATGGTCCAGCAATTCAGGCCAGAACCCAATTCCTCAAAAATCAATTCCGGGAGAGTCAATCCATGAGAGCGATAGTAATTTCACTTTTGTTCGCGGGACTTATGTTGTCCAACACCGCGTGTATCGGCCGCATGGCCACCTCGGGCATTGTCGGCAAGTTCAACCTGAGCGTGACCGAGAGCAAGTGGGGGCGTGAACTCGTATTTCTCTGCCTCTATATCATTCCGGTCTATCCGACCGCGGGAGCGATCGACCTGATCATCGTGAACTCGATCGAATTCTGGACCGGAACGAATCCGATCAACGGAGAGCCACGGCTGGCTCGGGCCGGTGATCAAAAGTACGTGGTTGCCGAGAACGGCTCCGAGGCGATCTCGACCCTACGCGAGGATGGCTCGATTGACATCGAGGTTCGTGGCCCTGACGGCAACGCGCACTTCGTGAACATCCTGCGCGAGGAGGGTCGTGTCGTTGCGCGAGACGCGAACGGTCAAAATCTCGCCGCAGTCGACTCAACGACTGGCCAGATCCAGTCGCTCGTAGACGCCGAAAAGCTGTGAACACGGATTCATCGGGGGCGCCGAGACACATTCTTGGCGCCCCCACCCTTTGCAGACTTTTGACCTTCTGGGCGGCGATCGCGGTGAGCGGTTGGCTGTTCACGAATCCCGTAGATGCACAAGCCGAGTCGGCCGACGAGTCGAGCGCCGAGCCGCGATGGAGTGGGCCCTGGCAACCGCCGGAGCCCAATGCCGGTGGTTGGGACTGGGTCCGCCTGAAGTCCAACGAGTGGGTCAAGGGCGAGATCGTGCTCATGCGGGATTTCGATCTTCAGTTCGACAGCGACGAGTTTGGCGTCGTCAAGATCGACTGGGACGATGTTGCGCAGATTCTGACCGAACGCGTGTACAGCTTTGTTCTTCAGGACATGGAGACGACTCACATCGGTACGATGGCGATGCGTGACGATCGGGTATCCGTCAATGTTGGCGACAAAATAGTGACCTTCGATCGTTCGCAGCTACTGGCAATCACTCCCAACGCACGTCGGGAACTCAATCTCTGGTCCGCGCGGGCATCGATTGGGGTCGGACTTCGGTCAGGGAACACGGAGCAGGCCGAGATCAGCGGAACAGGGAGCCTTAGTCGGGAGGGAACCAACACCCGTCTGAAGTTCGACTACAACGGCATCTACGGATCGCTCAATAATCAGAAGAACATGAACAATCACCGCGGTTCATCGACCTTCGACTATTTTCTCACGCGAGATCTCTATCTGACCCCCGTCGCTTTCGAGGCCTATACGGACGAGTTTCAGAATGTTTCCTACCGATTGACGCCATTGGCCGGAATCGGTTATTCCATCGTTAGGCGATCTGCTCTGGAATGGGAAGTGCGGCTTCTCGGAGGCTATCAACACGTGCGGCTCGACTCGGCGGTGCCGGGCGACAGCAAGACCCTGGATAATGGCGCGATCGCCGTCGGCACGACCATCGACGCCGAGCTGAGTTCTCGCCTCGATCTGATCCTCAAATACCGTGCTCAGCTGATTGTTCCCGATACGGACCAGACGAATCACCACACGGAGGCGACACTCGAATTCGAGCTGACTTCAATGATCGATCTCGACATAGCCTTCGTCTGGGATCGAATCGAGGATCCTGCAACCGAAGCCGACGGCAATACGCCCGATAAGGACGATCTCCGCCTGACTGTCGGCCTGGCCCTCGAATTCTGATTTGGGTCTGATCTGGATCGGATCTAGAAAGGAAGGAACGAAATGATCGACACGATTCTGCGTTGGCTCAAGCGTCTGGGCATCGGTGGTGGCATCCTGGCCTTGCTAGGCTACGTCATATTCTGCGCCTACAGCCTTCCTAGCTCTATCAAGGTGCACGTGACTGGAACCGAGGTCACGCGCGAGGACATCAAAAAGTCTGATGGGGAAGTGCGCACGAGCGACGTGCGATACGTGATGGCCGAGGATCTCGACGGCGAGGCGCACATGTTTCGCAATCAGGACACGGGGTGGGGCTGGCCGCCATATTTCAAGTTCGATGAGGGGGATGTGGCCGCTCAAGCGAACAACTATGCGGTCGATCGTCGAGAAGAGGTCGTGCTCGTCAAGTATTACGGCTTTCGGATCCGGATGCTGAGCGCTTTTCCGAACATCATCTCCATGCGACCAGTGGCACCGGACTACCAACCCGTTCCATGGTTCACGATCATTTTCGTGTTCGCGAATGTCGTACTGATCGGAGCGGCGATGATTCTGTTCCGCGACCTGACGAAGGCTGGGGAGGACAGGCCCTAGTCACGATCGTTGCTCATTCTTCGAGGGTGAAGCCAATCGGCTCTACGATTTCGTTCGCGACCGCTTCCCTGAGATGATCGAGGAGGATGCGACGAACTTCCTGGGCCACTACGGGGTTCGATTGGGAAGAGTGCCCACTTTTTACCACTCTTTCCGACTCGACGTCATCGAGGTGCGCGCTCTGATAGGTCACGACCCCGTCTCCTCCGTCCTCCTTGGGTCCCTTGCGAACACCCATGATCGAGTGAGCGTGTACGCCGGGGGCGATCGGTAACTGGGCGAGCTCTTTGATGAACGCATTGTTGGGACTCATGTTTCCAACCGAACCGGTGCCTCGCTCCATCCGACTTTGAACCTCGGATTCCGGGTCGTCCCGGAAGACGTCATACGTCGCGGCGACGATGTTGGCGGGAGACCGGATGAGACGGCCCATCAGCTGAGCGAGACCGAAATCGGCGAGCCGGCTCCCATGATGAGGCGTGGAGAGAAAGATCACCCGCTTCACGAAGGGCGAAGGCGTGACGAGCAAGCTGACTTCTAGCAGCTCGCGGTTTTCAGGCTCGAGTTCGATCTGGTCGGGCGGTCGATCGATGACGAGATCCCAGAAGTGCCGTTCGGAGCCCACGACGAGCAATTTGGTGAGAAGCCCTCCCTGACTATGCCCCATCATGAAGAGGTCACGCAGTGCCGGGTCTTCCCCCCTCCGGATCGAGGGATTCCACGAGATCCGCGATCGAATTGCGCAGGAGCCATCCGGAGTAGGCAATGGGATTGCCGGTGTTGTGCGTGAAAAGCCAGAATTGGTACCGACGCC
>JAQBEG010000302.1:0-3296 GCA_032123985.1 Deltaproteobacteria bacterium | reverse complement strand
CAGCTCGAAAAGATCCTGGTGGATCGAAGAGTTGACTACATCGTGGTCGCCTCCAAAGACCGCCACGAGCATTTTCCAGAAACGACTCTGATGAAGGCGAAGATGGCAGGAGTTCACATCGAATCGGGCGTTTCGTTTCTGGAACGGCTCTGTGGACAAGTCTATATGCGAGATTTGCGTCGGAGCTACCTGATCTTTGGCGAGAAGTTGTCGCGCGGCTGGTCCTACCGGGTATCGCAGCGTAGCCTCGATCTCATCGGTAGCAGTGTGTTGCTCATTCTCGTACTACCCGTGCTCGCTCTTGCCGCATTGGCCATCAAGCTCGAATCGCCCGGCCCGGTCCTCTACCGGCAACGACGTCTCGGGAAGGACGACAAGCCATTCATGATGAACAAGCTGCGTTCGATGCAAATAGATGCCGAATCCGAGAGTGGCGCCGTCTTCGCATCGGACGTTGACGATCGCATCACGCGTACCGGCTATTTGACTCGTCGCACTCGGCTTGATGAGCTGCCGCAGCTCTGGAATGTGCTGCGTGGGGACATGAGCCTCGTTGGGCCGCGGGCGGAGCGTCCGGAGTTCGTGGAAATTTTGTCTGAAAGCTATCCCTACTTCGGTCTTAGGACTAGCGTGCGACCCGGCCTCACGGGATGGGCACAGACTCGGTACGGGTACGTCAATAGTGTCCAGGCATACGAAGACAAGCTCTCACTCGATCTCTACTATCTGAAGAACCGAAGTTTCCTGCTCGATCTGACGATCCTCGTGCAGACGATCAAGACTGTCCTGCACTTTCGGGGTATGTAGATCCATCAATGTCGCGGTGCGACCGATCCGACCGAGGAACTCGAACGCCGATAGAGAAGCTACCGGAGCCAGCGAGCGCGAAACTTCTGGATGGACTCTTTGATCCCGCGATCAATGTCGACGCTTCTGCGATCGTATTCCGGTACACCGACTTGTTGAAGGGCGAAGCGAAGCTGGTCGCGGACGCCGTTGATTCGAGACAGCGAGAGTTCTCGACGGGGCGAGTCCTCGCTCGCCGTCTACTTCAGCAGATGAACGTGTGCGATTTCGAGCTTCTACGCGACGACGATCGTGTCCCGAAGTGGCCGGCCGGGATCGTCGGATCGATTTCCCACACCGGGGACTTATGTGCTGTGGCAGTCGCGGCGGAGTCGGTGTGCCGTGGTATCGGCGTGGATGTTGAACCGGACGAACCAGTGAGCAAAGGAATCGAGCAGCGCGTTTGTACGCCACCTGAGGTCGCCTGGCTCGATCGCGGACCGGTGGCAGATCGAGGGCATCGCTGTCGGATGATATTCAGCGTCAAGGAAGCCGTCTATAAAACATTCTACCCGCAGCTGCGCGAATTCTGGGGATTCCAGGATGTGAATGTGAAGCTCGATCTCCCCGCGCAGCGTTTTACGGCAAGGCCACCAGCGAGCAGCGGTGCTGCGCAGGTAGAAGGGCGACTTCTGCGAAGGGCGGGATGGATCATCTCGGGACTCGCGATTCGCTAGTTCAATCGGGAGTTCACCCCCCGGCTCCACCGGCGAGGTTCTCATGCGCCATTCGACGTCTTACGCGTACCGCGTAGGCGCGACCTCTTCCCCTTTGCCATCCCCTCGAACACCCGCCACCGCCTCAGCCAAATCCTTCAAATAGATCTCAGCCACCTCATCGTGTGACGGAGACAACATCAAATGGATCCCGTTGGGGTTCTGAACGACACCGCTGAACCAGCCCCGATCGTGCATTCCCTTCCACACGCCGAAGATCGATAGATCGTCACCCTCGGTTGGTCCGAACGAAATGAGTCCGAGCCGCGGGTCCCCGAAAACGCGTAGGCCTAGAGCTTCGACACCGCGCGCGATTCGACGCCGAGCATCGATAATCCTTCGCGTCTTGTTGCGGTAGCCCTCGACCCCCAGGTAGTGCAGAACCGCCCAGGCGGAAGCGATCGCGCCACCCGGCCGCGTCCCCGCCACGGTGGGCGTAGTCATCCCGCCAGCGGGCCAATCGTCGCCCTGAAAAACTTGATAGGCGTGCTGCTCGGCCGATCGGTGAAGAATCGTCGAGGCACCCTTGGCTGCATAGCCATATTTGTGGAGGTCGGCTGAAATCGTGCACACGCCTTCGACTCGGAAATCCCACTCGGGGAGTTCGACGCCTTCCATTTCAGCGAATGGATTGAGATATCCGCCCACGCACGCGTCGACGTGGAGCCAGAGGTCGCGTTCGCGAGTCACCTCCGCGAGCGCGGGGATCGGGTCTACCAGGCCATAGGGAAAGCACGGTGCGGAGCCGACCATCATCAAGGTGCGCTCGTCGCAGGCCGCTCGCATGGCGTCTGGATCTGCGAGGAATTCGTCCGTGACCTCGACCCGACGCATCTCGAGGCCCAGATAGTGGGCCGCCTTGTCGAAGGCGAGGTGTGCGGTGCGGGGCACGACGACGTTTGCACCGCGCACGTCGACGCCCTTTGCGGCTGCTGCATCGCGGCAGGACTTGGTCGCGAGCATGATGCTCTCGGTGCCACCGGAGGTCATGTTTCCAGTGCCGCCCTCCGGCCCATGCATGAGGCCGAGTCCGATTCCGATGACCTCTTCTTCCATGCGGCGTAGGCTGGGAAATGCTGCGGGGCCGAGCGCATTCTCCGATTGATAGAGCGCGTAGGCCTCCTTCGCGACGTTCATCACATCCTCGCCAGGATGAAAGACGTAGACGGCGGTCCGTTTGTTGCGCCAGTCGACATCGCCGCTGCCGAGCTCGGTGAGGCGTTTGCGGAGTCGATCCCAGTCTTCACTTTTTTCGGGTAGCTGGGCGCGCTGCTCGGCCATGGCGGGTTCTCCATTCGTGGGCCACGAAGCCCGGTGTCAGGGAATCAGATTCTGGACTGCCTCGGGCATGTCGGTGGCCACGCGGATAATCGGGATGCCGGTCTGCTGATTCGCCTGCATCTCGGCCATCGCACGCGGAAGATCTTCGAAGGAATAGATCTCGCTATGAATGGTCGGCTTGAAGACCGTGCCATAGAGCGAAGTCGCCGCTTCGATACCGACGAGGCTCTCGTAGTGTGTGTGATCAAGCGTCAGCTGCTTGGTCGATGCGCCCGCCGAGTTGTATGAGACCATCGTGCCCAGCTGCCAGCCGGCCGAGACATTGACACCCATTCTCGCGGCGGCCGCGATGCCCGCGTCGAAGACCGGACCTCGTAGGAGGTCGCAGACGATGTGCATCCCTGCGCCCGCGGTCAGACGCTTGACTTCCTTGCCGAAAGCCTTGACGTCCGA
>JAQBEG010000301.1:0-14545 GCA_032123985.1 Deltaproteobacteria bacterium | reverse complement strand
CCGGTTGGAAGTAGCCTTTGGGATGAACCGGTTCGAAGCCGGGCGCGGACTGCCGGAGAAAGTCGAGCCGCGTCTGGACGAAGATCTCGAGCCAACCCCGCTCGCGTGCGGTTTCGGAGATCTCTTGATGCGGGTCGCCGACGCATTCGAAGCCGAGTTCCCATTCGGCCTGTGCGCGATCGGCCAGGCGCTGGGGTTCACTGGTGACGCCGTAGACCTCGCCGCCCGCTGCGCGAATCTGGTCGATGACGCCGCTGTTCACATAGCTCCGCAACTCGGAGCGACAAGGCGGTCACCAGAACCCGCGATAGAAGAGGACGACCGTGAAGTCGTGGCGGTCGAGGGTCCGATCGAGCCAGCTGCGGCGCGGACCGGGCGGCGGATCGAGTTCGGCCTGGGGCTCGGCAACGCCTGCGACTGCAACCGCGGCCTCGTCTTCGAGGAAGCCGACTTCGCGACCTGCGGCACTCGGCGCGACACGGAACGATCGCTGCTCACAGCGATCCCCACCGCAAAGCACGAGCTTCAATTCACGAGGCGCATCGCTCGCAATCGCGACATCGGGATCGAGGATCCCCGTTACCTCGAAGGGAATCGGCTGATCGCGATTGAACCATTCGAGTGCCGCATCGACATCGGGCTGCAGGGCCTCGGGGATGGTCTCGCTGACAGTCGACATGAATCGTGCTCCGAGGACACCCGATCAGCATCGCAGATCGGGAAGATGGGATCTCGTAGTATGCCAAAAGTCAGCCGACCCCGAAATACTCACAGTTCCAGAGACTTGGGCGCTGGCGTGATGCGCGTTCACAAGCCATTTTTCCAGGCTTCGCCGGCCTAGCGTCGGACCCATGAACCCGATTCCGATGCGATTTCCGGTGTTGATCTTCGCTGGCTGTGTCAAAATCAGTCCCCCGGAGATCGAGAACGAATTGATCATGCATCTCGCGAACACGGTTGACTCGAGCCTGGCGACTTGCGTCACTTGCAGCCAATCGCGCATAGCGTAGTTGGGTCGCGGACGTTGATGGAACGAAGTTCGTCGCGAACGTCCGTCGAACGCGAGTTTGAAAACGCGCCGCAGCTTGATTCGTTGTCCTGCGAGAAGGAGCAAGAGATGAATTGGGAAGCGCTGGCCGCGTTCGGCGAAATTTCGGGTGCGCTCGCAGTTGTTGCGTCGCTCATCTTCGTCGGGTATCAGCTGCGACAGGGCCAATCGATCGAGCGTGCCAAGGCGCAACGCGATCTGCTTGTGCAAGGTCGCGAATGGATGGCAATCCCGGGGCAGGACGAGCAGAACTTCGACGCGATTCGGTCCTGTCTTCAGGAATTTACTGATGCTGACGATTTTGACAAAGCGAGGTTCAACGGCTGGGCGTTCAACATGCTCCTGATCATGGAGCAAGCCTTTTATATGCATAGGGATGGATTTCTGAACGACGGCTCCTTCTTCCGGTTCGAGCAGGTCTTGTTGTCAATCACGCGCACGAGAGGTGGCGGGCAGTGGTGGCAGCTTGCGTACAACATCGTCGGCACCGACGTGGGCGAGTATCTCGCCATGCGGCGCGACGAACTTGGCGAATCTGTCCCGGCCATTGATGAACTACTTCCCTATATGCGCGCGGGCGATATTCGCAAGCAAGTAGAGCAGCCACCGAGCGACTAACCCAGCCACGAGCCCAGCGACGAGGGGGAAACATGAGCTGGCAGGATCTCGGCAGTGTCGGCGAAATGATCAGTGCGATCGCGGTGGTCTTTTCTCTGATCTACCGGGCGTTTCAAATTCGACAAAACACGAGCCAGATCTATCAGAATACGGAGGCGGCTCGCGCATCCGCTTTCGATTCGACCATCACTCAGACGATGCACGCAAGAAACATCATCATCGAAAACGAAGACGTAGCGCGGATTTTCTATCAGGGATCGATCGACTCATTCTCAAGAGGATCATGTCTTCGAAGGGTTTCCAGTGGTTCTGCGCGAACTACCGAGCGGAGTTCGGCCAGAGTTTTCAAGAGGTAGTGCGAAGCTTCTCGACGAAGTGGCCGCGACCGGCGATCACGCCTAGCTAAACACGACAAAGACCATCGCCGTCTCCGAACCGCCCAACCTGGCAACAGAGATAAACGGACGCCGCGACGTCAATCGAGCCTCAAACCCGCCGTCTCGGGTTCGGAATCGAAAGACCCCAACCGCCAAAACCCCTCGGAATCGCGGGATTTTTCGGATCGCCTTTCGTACTGACCGGAAAGTCTCTGCTCGGGGAGACTCAATGGCGGCGGGGGGAGTCGGCGCGAACTCGTCTCTGCGGACCGATCCCTGATAAGCAGGGGAAATACAGGGAAATCTTCCAAATCGGACTCGCCTGGCCATGGCGGATCCGAGATTCCCAAGCGTTTCCAAAGCCATGGAGGCGATCCATCGGTTTCCTGGCTCGGGCGAAAGGCAAAGACGGCTGATCCAAGGGGTTCTAGCTGCGAGGCGAATCGTCGATTTCATCTCGGATTTCGACCGGCCGAGTTTTTGCGCATTACGCGGTTTCTCTATCCTAGCCGCTCACGCCATTCATCTATGGATAACTCCGTGAATCTCACGCGGCCTGCTCGTATTCAATTGTGATCTAGAGGACCCCATCTGTGTCGAACATCCGGCAGTGGCTTACGGATCTCGGTCTTGGCGAATACGCAGATGCGTTTGCACAGAACGATCTGGACTTCGACGTACTCGCAGATCTCTCGGAAGCCGATCTGGAACAAGTCGGAGTCAGCCTCGGTCATCGCAAGCGGCTGCTTCGAGCGATCGCCGACCTGCCCGACACTTCATCGCGTAGTCGCGTAGACGCCACACAGGTCGAACCACGCTCGTTCGAGGGAGAGCGGCGTCAAGCGACTGTGCTCTTTTCAGATTTGACGGGTTACACGGCAATGAACGAAATGCTCGATCCGGAAGATGTCGAGCGCGTGATGAGCCGGATCAAGGCGGACGCCGTGGAAATCGTCGAACGCCACGGGGGGATCGTCAATCAGTTCGTTGGCGACGAAGTGCTGGCGCTTTTCGGAATTCCTGTGGCGCATGACGATGACGCGGTTCGTGCCGTTAGGGCCGCCGTAGAATTGCACGAGAGGGTCCGCGAAATTTCTCCCCAGGTCGAAGCGCAGATTGGAGCTTCGATTCGGCTCCATACTGGAATCAATACAGGGCTCATCGTCACGCATCGTGGCGACGGTCGCGATGGTCGCTACGGCGTAACGGGTGACACCGTGAACGTTGGCGCAAGGCTCAAGACCCTCGCAGACCCCGATGCGATTCTTCTGAGCCCGGACACCCAGAAGCTGACAAGCAGCTTCTTTACGTGCACGGCCGAGGCTCCGGTTCAACTCAAGGGCAAGAGCGAAAGCATGCTGGTTCATCGCGTGACGGGAACCACGTCGCTGGCGAGCCGGTTTGCGGCCGCAGATCGCCGTCACTTGACGCCGTTTACCGGCCGTGAGCGCGAGGTAGCGTTGCTCGAAACGTGCTTTGCAAGAGTCCTCGACGGAGAAGGGCAGGTCGTGGCCATCTCCGGCGATCCGGGCAGCGGGAAAAGCCGTCTGCTCTACGAGTTCAGACAACGGGTCGATGCGGACCGGGTCCTCTTCATTCACGCCGGCTGTCCATCGTCGGGTCGAGAGCGGTCGTATGCTCCCTTCGTGGACCTTGTGTTCGCAATCCTGGAGCTGAATGACGTCGATGGGTCCGAAGCCGTCCTGGAGCGAGTCGTAGCGAACGTCGTCGCAATCGATCCCGAACTCGAAAAGTACTTGCCCCACTATCTCGACCTACTTTCGATTTCTAACGACCAATACCTCCTGCCTCCTGGCTTCGAGGGGGACGAGAAGCGTCGCGTGTTCGAGGAGGCGCTCGCAGGCCTCTTTGCTTTCTCGAGCCGGAAACATCCGATTGTGCTGGCCCTCGATGACTGGCAGTGGAGCGACGAGGCCTCTGATTCGGCGCTTGCTTATCTCATCGAACGGATTGCCGATCTTCCGATCTTCGTTCTGGTCAGTCATCGCCAGGACTACAGCGCACAGTGGGGAGAGCTTGTCCATCGATCCTTCACGCTCGAAGCGCTCGAAGATGGCGACATCGAGATGATGATGGCCGGGAGCCTCGCCGCGAGCGTTTTGCCCACTGGGCTCTGCGAGTTGATCCGTTCGCGCGCAGGAGGAAACCCCCTCTTCATCGAGGAGATCTGCAAGTCCCTGGTCGAGGATGGAATTCTTCTCGTCAGCGGCGGCGTCGCGACCCTGGTGCGACCCGTCGAAGAAATCGTCATCCCCACGACCGTCAACGGAGTGATTCGGGGTCGCCTCGATCGCCTCGACGAGGTCGACAAAGAGCCTCTTCGCTTGGCTGCAGTCATCGGACGAGATTTCAGCGCACGAATCCTGGAACACATCCATCCGAATCCGGATCAGGCCCGCGCTTCATTGCATGCACTCGTCGCCCAGCGCGTGATCCGACCGGACGATCAGTCCCAGGACGGCTACGTCTTCACGCACGCGCTCGTCCAGACCGTGACCTACGAGACGCTCCTGCTTCAACAGCGTTGCGAGATCCATGCACAGGTCGGAGCCGCGATCGAGGCCGTGTATGCCGACCGATTGCCGAGTCACTACGAATCGCTCGCGTTCCACTTCGACCTCGGCCGCGTTTGGGACAAAGCGGTGAACTACGCGGTCAAGGCGGGCGTGAAAGCGCTGCAGCATCATGTCATCAACGCGGGGCTTCGACTCTTCGATCGGGCGCGGGAAATCCTGGCGACGCACGCCCCTCTGGTTCCGCCCAGGCTTCGCTACGACCTTGGCTTCCATTATGCGACCGCTGTCGGAGATCGAGGGCAATGGTTGTTGGCCCTGCAGGTACTCACCGAGGTACAGGGGCTGGCGGAGGCCGAAGGCGATACGGGTCTGCTGATTCAAGCCAAGGCCGCTCGAGCCAATGCTGCCTTCTGGGCACAGAAGTTCGACCTGGCTCTCGAGATCATGGCAGAACTCGAAGCCCGGATCGGTGGCAGCCCAGCCGTTCAGATGAGAATCGCTCCGCAACAAGCTTCTCTCAACTTCATGGTCGAGCGCTTGCCGGCAGCGCTCGCCAAGGAGAAGGAGGCGCATGCGTTACTGCGCTCTTCAGCGGACTCGCCCAATCGCAACTTCGCCGCCTTCATCGTCGGCGTTTTCTTGCGTTGGCGCGGCGAGAACGAGGAGGCCGCGAAAGTGTTGGAAGTGGCGGTTCTACACGACAAGGAGAAAGCAAGTGCCGGTGTCTACCTGCAATCGTTGATGCACTACTGCCTGGCGATCGGTGAACGCGGTCAATACCAGACAGCCATCGATCTTTTGCTCGAGGGGCGCGAGTATGGACTCGCGGCCGACTCTCTCTATGGCGTTCTCAAGATCACCAACACGCTGGGCTGGGCCTATTTGGAAGTCTGCAACTTCGACACGGCCCTCGAGTACAACGAAGTCGCGCTCCAGATGGTCGAAGAAGCCAAGGACGGCAAGACGTCGACGCTGTCTGAGGTCGCCTCGTTCTCGAGATTGAATCTCGTGGACATCTATCTGGCGACCGATCAACTCTCGTTGGCGCGAGCGCAGCTCGACCTGATCGCGACGACGCTCGAGCACCCGGACTTTGCTCTGGCTCGAACGCGATGGAAGCCGAAGTACTGGCTGGGCCAATGCGAATGGGCGCTGGCGGCAGGTGATTTTGATCGCGCGGCTTCTTGGCTGGCTGAGGTAGACGGAAACGTGATCACACAGGGGTTTCCTTTCAATAAGCATCAAGCGCGGGCGGGACGGCTGCGCGCCGCAATCCTTCACGAGCAAGGAAAGACCGACGCCGCGCTCGAATGCCTCGAGGTTGCGCTCTCTAAAGCGCGTCTTGTCGGCAATCCCACGGAACTCTGGAAGTTGCATCTCGCGTTGGGCGACACCCTCTTGGCGAGCGGAGGTGACCACGCGGATCGGCACTACGGCGAAGCGGCCAATGTGGTTGAGCGCGTGGCGATGGAACTTCGCGACACGTCTCTCGCGAGCACGTTCATGAATTTCCCGCGCATTCGTGAGGTTATTGCCAAGGCGTCGGAGGCACTCTGAAGACCGCGCTCCCGAGACGGAGCTTATGTGGCTCATCCGCCTGTGGGTTCTCAATATCGGTCCGGTCCGGAATCGTTGGGCATTTCCCGGCGGATGCATTTCGAGAACAGACAGGGGTCGCCAGCAAGCCCACGTGGATATCCAGTACAGTGCGCAACTTCAGCACGTCGAAATTCAACGCCGTTTTCCGAGTGGGCGCGGCGCGATTGGCAGCAGGCAATGACGAGAGCATGTCATGTCGAGCGTTGGCTTGGCTCTGGCGCGACGATACCGGCGCAGCGGCTCGCATTCTGCGTCCACGCACTGATTTTGTTCGGACTGGTATCAGCGAGTCAGGTGAATGCGGCCCCCGCACCCTCGATCGTCCTCGACACCAGTTCGCCGACGCTGTCCATCGTTGGAGCGCAAGCCGGTGAGGTCCTGAGTCCTGGGGCTCCGCCTGCGACGGGGGCTCTCTACCGAGCCCCGTTGTTTCGCTGTCCCTTGCGTCGCTCGGCCTCGTTGCCGGTGACGTGCCGATCGCAATCAGCTTTGGGCTCGACGCGATCCCCAGCGGTGTTCTCTTCTTCGGCGTCGATCGCGCGGCGGATGGCATTGCCGGGCTCTTTCCGCCAGACATCGACAGCCAAGGCCAGAGCGGTGCCGCCGGCGACATCTATCGCAGCAACTTCCCGCCGAATCATACGCAAGTGTTGGACGGTGACGGGCAGGGCGGGTCTCCTGCACCGCTTGGACTTGGTCTCGATGAGAGTGGCCCGAGCATCGATAACCTGGTCGGCTTTACGATGTGTCCGGTCGGGGCGGTTGACTCGAACGCAGATGGCGTACTCGAAAGCGCAGTCTATTTTTCGCTCGCAGCGGGTTCGCCATCGCTCGTGTCACTGAGCGCGGGACCACAAGATGTCTTGCGCTCCCGAGTCGGACCTGCGGGCGCCGCGACGGTATGGCTCCTGGGAAGTGCACTGGGTCTTGTCGCCGGCGACGAGATCGATGGGCTGGCCTCGGACGGGAGCACGGTCTACTTCTCGCTCGCTCCGGGATCACCCACTCTATTGGGCCCCGACGGCGAAGCCGATCCCAATAATGACCCGGACCCAGACGACCTCGCTCCTGGCGACGTGATGAGCCAGGCTTTCGTGTCGGTTTATCCATTCTCGGCGTTGAACCTCAAAGACGATGACAACTTGGTTGGACTGTCGCTGGGTTTCGATCAGGACAATGATCTCGTCTCGAACAGCTGCGACAACTGTTCATCTATCGCGAACCCGGATCAGGCCGACGCCGACGTAGACACCGTCGGGGATATTTGTGACAACTGTCTGTCGCTGGCGAACGCCGATCAACTGGACGCCGACTTCGACGGCGCCGGCGATGCTTGTGACGCGGACGATGACGACGACAGCATCTTGGACCTAGACGACAACTGCCGAGTTGTCGCAAATCTGGATCAACTCGACGGCGACCTGGACGAAGCCGGCGACGCGTGCGACAACTGTCTCGGGCTGCCCAATGCAAGCCAGGGCGACCTCGACATCGACGGCGTCGGAGACCCGTGTGACAACTGCCCCGCGGTTTCGAACGCGCCGCAACTAAACAACGACGCCGATCTGTTGGGAGACCTGTGCGACGAAGACGATGATAACGATGGCGTCCTCGACGTCTCCGACAACTGCGGCTTTGACGCCAACTTCGGACAAGAAAACAACGACGGCGACTTGCTTGGCGACGCATGCGACCTGGATGACGACAACGACATCGTTCCCGACGCGTTCGATAACTGCCCACTGATCGCGAATTTCAACCAAAGTGACGCCGAGAAAGACGAGGGCCCGGACGGCGCACCCGGGTTTGCGGGCGTCGACGATGACGCAGTGAACGGGGTCGACGACCCGGGTGAATTGTGTCCACCTAACGGCGCAGGTTTTCCCTCGCCGATACCCGGTTCGGACGACGTCTGCGGAGACGGCATTGGAGACGTATGCGACAGCGACGACGACAACGACACGCTGAGCGACGCTGCAGAAATCCTGTTGGGCACGAATCCGCTCGTTGCAGACACGGACGGCGACTCGTTCGATGATGGTGAAGAAGTCGCGCTGGGCTCCGATCCGCTCGACCCAGATGACTTTCCGCTCGAAGCTCTAACGGTTTCGGCGACGGGCGTGCTCGGTCGAGTGCTGCTGATGGGTGCGCTGCTCGCAACTGGAATTTCTACAAAACGATTCACAAGTAGGAGGATCGGACGATAGTTGCGAAAAACTGGGACCTGCGGCCGGGCTCTGCGATGACGCGAAGTCGAACTCAATTTTCGTGCTGCCAACGTTTTGTTCGTCTTTATTTCTTGGATCAGCGTATAACTGTCAGATCGAGTGTAGGCTCAGACTTTCGTAGAGGCTCGTCCGGCCGGTCAGCGCCCGAATTCATTTCCGCGTCAAGCGCGGCAGGAGGTTCCGATCCATGCGGAGTTTGATTCTCTCGATCGTCTCGGTGTTTGCACTTGGCGTCATTGCTTCTCCAGCGGCGTGGGCGGCTGAAGCGCGACTACTCACCGCGGTCGACATCGCTGGAATGGGTGGAACGGACTTCAAGGGCGGCGAGGGCGACTTGCTGCTCCGCAACGACAAGATCGAAGTCGTGATTCTTGCTGTCTCCGCGACCCCCGACTTCGGGATCCCAATCTTGAGTGAGACTCTACCCGGGCGCGGCGTCATCATCGACGCGGGAACGCTTGGCGATAAGAACGACCAACTCGGAGAGATCATCCACGTCGCGAACCTCGGCGGGAACGTCATCTTTTATGATGGGTCGTCGATCACAAGCCCAGCCGGAGCGACCGCGTCGATCGAGGTCACGGGCGTGATCATCTTCGATGGCGTCTCGGCACCGTCACCGGTAACGGCACGAACGTTGGTCGCGACGACGACTTACTCTTTGAGCGACGGAGATTCCTTCGTCAAGATCAACACGGTCGTAACAAACCTGCTTCCCTTCCCGTTTCCGATCTTCTCGATTGGCGACGTCGACATCACGGTTTCGCGCGGACGACTCCCGTTCCAACCTTTCCCGGCCCGGGGCAACAAGCCACCGCCGCTCGACCTGACGAGTCCCACGTCCGTCTTTCTGGCGCTTGGCGTCTACCCCTATATGAGCACGCTTGGGAACAACGGCCCCGATGACGGGCCGACAAACAATGACGGAAGTCCTTCAGGCGAAGTCAGTTACACCTTCATCGCCGACTCCGTATTCACGCCTTTGTTTGGTGTTGCAAACGGGCTGCTTTCGCTGGCGAGTAATGTGTTTGATCTCGGCGCCGTC
Organism: Deltaproteobacteria bacterium; assembly: GCA_032123985.1. Taxonomy (GTDB): domain Bacteria; phylum Myxococcota_A; class UBA9160; order UBA9160; family UBA4427; genus UBA4427. Next base: position 5,093 of record JAQBEG010000301.1, on the reverse strand, counting down.
GCGGCAGGCAATCCGCCAACAATCGCACCGGGTGGCACACTCAGCTTCGCGCGCAAGTTTGCGGTCACCAAGGGCAACAGCGTCGAGGCCGGGCTCGAAGTGGCATTGCCCGAACTCTACGTGCCGGTGATCGGCTTCGACGCCCGCGGAACCTTTACCGGCCGCGTGGTCGACGGCGTAGGCGATCCGGTTGCCGACGCCCATGTGTTCTTCGACAGCACGACCCCGGGTGCCGACCCACTGTTGGTGACCGGCCTGCGGACGCAGTTCGACGAGAACCAGGATGGCATCGTCGACGGACAAGTCTTCGCGGCGGGTGGTGACGTGCTTCCGGTCACGCACGTGGTCACCGCTTCCGACGGTACGTTCTCGGTCAAGCTCCAGGCGCTGTTGTCCGGCGGCGCGCTTGCGCTCCCGACGATCTATCAAGCGCGCATTCAGGCGCCCGAACGCGGCACGCTGACGGTTCCAGGGCTCGTCGTTTCGCCCGGCAATATCCCGGCCCTTGGCGGCACGCCCACAGATCTGGGTGACATTGCGCTCGACGACGTCGGCACGCTTTCCTTTACCGTGAACGATTTGGGAACCGGATCGACTTCGCCGGCCAAGATCACGATCGTCGGGAACCCCGGGACGGACAACCCAGACTTCGGAAGCCAGTATCTGAGCCTTCGCAACTTCAGCGGTCTTTCGAAGAACTCGGGAGGCGACGGCCTCGATCCAGTCAGCGAAGGAAACTCATCGCAGCTTTCTGAGCAGCTTGCGGGCTCGCCGGCACTCAACTTCCACGTCGACGCGGACGGTGTTGGAACATTGGAACTCAAGCCCGGGAGTTACGCGGTCTTCGCGTCGCGCGGGCTCGAGTATTCGATTGATGCAAAGAGCGTCACGATCACCGCGGGCTCTACGACGAATGTCAGTCTCGACATTGAACAAGTTGTCGACACCACGGGGTTCGTCTCGGCCGACTTCCATGTCCACTCTGCCAAGAGTTTCGATAGCTCGGTTCCGATGAGTGACCGCTTGGTGAGCTTCATGGCCGAAGGTGTTGACGTCCTCGTATCGACAGACCACAGCCACGTGACAGACTACGGCCCGCTGATCAGTTCGCTCGGCGTTTCGGACGAGATCGCTACCATCATCGGCACTGAATTCACCGGTGGCAGCCCGGTGCCGACAGACGCCACCCAGGGCGGCGTACAAGTCTTCCCGGAAGGCATCGGGCACTGGAATGCCTGGCCGCTTTCGATTTATCCGTCGAACCGACGCAACGGCTCTCCTCAGAGTGAGCTGATTACCCCCGGTACTGCGATCGATCGGCTGCGCGGCATGGATTCGCTCGCTGCGATCGGCAAGACGCCGGACACCGCAAGCGTTGCCGACTGGGTCACGGCCATCGCAATCGGCGAAGCGTCGGGCGACGACGAAGTCGTGATGCTCAACCATCCGCGAGCTGGGTTTGCGGGTCTCGTGGTCATCGGAATGTTCAATGGCCTGAACAACCCGGGTGGTTCGCCGCCGGGAGGTTACGACCCAACGCTCCCCATCACTGCTTCGCCGAACAACCTGCTCTTCACGCCTTCCCTCTACAACGAAGCCGTGATCGGGCCCGGCGGAACGCAGACCACCGCACTTTCGTTTGATGCCATCGAAGTGATGAACGGCAGCGGCGTCGGTCGCTTCCTCGAAGTCCGAGACGATTGGTGCAGCCTTTTGGATCAAGGGCTCGGCAAGACCGGAACCGCCGTTTCCGATTCCCACCGGCTCGTCATCGAAAACGCGGGCTTTGCGCGATCGTACGTGGCGTCGAGCACGGACGATCCTGCCGCCATCGACGAAGACGAACTCACCCAGAGCGTATTGGACATGAAATTGGTCGGGACGAGCGGGCCCTTCATTCGGTTCTCTGTACAAGACGATTCGGCCGCCGACATTGGGCTGGGTGGCACCGCAATTGCTACGGGGAACAAGGTCGTGCTGAACGTGCGTGTGGAAGCGGCACCTTGGATCCCTGTCGAGGTGGTGAATATCTATCGCAATTGCGAACTGATCGAGTCGCGCGCCGTTCAGTCTTCGAAGGTCCTGGGCAAGGTGTTGCGCTTCAACAAGGCGATCCCGCTCGTCGGGATCGATGGCGACTCGTACTTCCATGTCGAAGCGGGAATCCGACTCGACATGGACGGCGAACCGCTTTCTCCGGGTCTACTTGGCACGGTTCAAACCCTCGAGCCCGGAGTGGAGCCGTTTGGGTTTACCAATCCGATCTTCGTAGATCGCAACGGTGACGGATACGATCCGCCGGGCCTCCCCTGAGCCTCCGTTTCGGCGCGATGTCCGCGGGGTTGTTGTTCGCAGTCGTCTTGATGACGGCTGCGGCAGGCCCGTCTCTTGCCGCGAGCGAATCGGATTCGCAAGCGAGCGCCTCGTCGGGTCCCACCTTATTGGGCCGCAGCGAGCAATCCCTGCGTGAGGAATTCGGCGCTTTGCTGCTTGCCGAGAGTCTTGCGCCGATGCGTTCGACGTACGTGGCTGTCGACGCGAGTGCGGTGAAGGGCGCTGTCGAAAGCAACGCAGCCTCGAAAACCAAAAGCCCTGGTACGCCCGCGGCAAAGACGTTCGAAGTGAAGGACCCGTACGCGGGGCAGCAGCGTTATGTGCGCTACGTGAACGACCATGATATTCGCCGCGTCGACTACGAGCTGTATCTGTCTCATGTTTATCGTGTTCGCTGGCAGCTCGGCGAGCACTTCGAGCGTCCCGCTATGTCTTCGTATGTGGCACAACTTACCAGCGAGTTCGGCAAGCCTTACTACGATCAGCGGATCGAGGCCCCGTTCGGGTCCGGCCGCTCGACCCTGCGCCGGGCCGCATGGCGCAGCGGTGATCGCAATCTCGAACTTCGCCAGCTCAACCCCATGGTCGGGGGACCCATCTTCATGACACTGACCGACCTCGAGCGAGTCCAGAAGATCGTGGCATCGGGAGGCACTGCCGCACCGGAACCCGAGACGATCGGTCGCTGGTGGAACGCGCCGATTGAAGCGCAGGAAATCATGACCGCTGCGCAGCGAGACTCCCTGCTGGCCGCGTTCAAGGCAGTGTGGACCCAGATGGGCTGGAAACCGTAAGGTGCCAAAACTCGGCCGAGCATCTAAGCGGCTCTCCGATAGTAGTTGAGAACGCCTCCGAGCCTTTCACATTGCTCGATGTTGCCACTCATGGAGGCCGTGCTTCGCTGATCGTCGATCAGTTTATTGCCGATTCCCTGATGATTCCTCTCGAAGTGGTAGTGCTCCGTGTACTCCTTCGCCGCGTGGCGCAGATGTCGCTCGCCCAAAGGGATGATCCGGGTCAGGCACTCGGATTTGATCGAGCGAACGAATCGCTCCGCGTGGGCGTTCAGGTTCGGGCTTCGCGCCGGAAGCTTCACCGTTCTCACACCGCTGGACTTGAGTACTTCGCGAAATGACGTGGTGAAGAGAGGATCGCGATCGTGGATCAGGTGTCGGGAGCCATTCAAGAACCCATCTTCGCAATCGACGAGGTTGCGCGCGATCTGGTTCATCCATTCCCTTTCGGGTTGCTGGATGATCCCGGCAATCTCGATCCGACGCGTCTTGAGGTCGATGATGAAGAGAACGAAATACCGAGCCAAACCGGACCGTGTGATCACTTTGACGCTGAAGAAGTCGGTTGCCGCAATCGCCTCCCAGTGGGCCTTCAGGAACGTCTTCCACGACATTCCCTTCTTCCTCATGGGATCGAACCCGTTGTCGAGAAGGATCCTTTTGATCGTGTTTCGACCGATCTCATGGCCCAGGTTGTAGAGCGCTCCTCGGATTCGCGTGTATCCCCAGCGAGGATTCTCGTGCGCCATTCGAAGGACCACCTCCCCGATTTCAACTGCGGTTCTCGGACGACCGGGTCTTCGGCTTTCGCTGCCGTCATACTTTCTCGCGATGAGCTGACGGTGCCATCGGAGTAACGTATCCGGAGTCACCAGAGTCTCGATCTGAAAGAGCCCTTGTCTGCCAACTTTCTTCGCCTTCACCGCGAGTCGGCGGCGCTGGTGATCCGTGAAGCGGAGTCGCTTCCCGCCCAGTTGCTTGCGCAGGGCTCGGTTTTCCTCCTGGAGATATTCGATTACGTCTTGTTGGTGCCGATTGACCCAGCCTGCGAAGATCAGCATCAGAAATCGAAGCGGCAGAGCGTTCATCTGCTCCAGTTGAGGCCAGCGAATCTGGCAGAAATGGGCCGAAACCGCGGATCCGGCCCTCGCCTAAGCAGCTGAAGTTGTGCATGTTTTAGTTCGGCCGACTTTTGGCACACTACGGGTTGGCCAGGGCGGCTGAAGGGCGGCTGAGTTGTCCAGTCGACTCTGAACGTCCCGATTTATAGAAATGGCCGGGACGCGGGTCGACAGACGAATGCCTTCCGCGACATTCACGGCGCGCGGACGAGCTACGAAGGGACGTCGCCGGGGAACTCGATTGCCGCTCCCCGCTCAGTCCCCGGACGCCTCGGCGTTGGCCATCGCTGCTTTCAGGATTTCGCGGTTCTTCGCTTCGCGTTCTTCGAGACGCTCGATGGTCGACTCATCGAAGTGGAGTTCGTTCAGGATCTCGCGGGTGTGATCGCCGAGAAAGGGTGCGTGCCGTTCGGGGAACGCATTCCCTTCGATGCTCTGTCCGAGGAATCGGAGGGGCGGTCGCGGGAATCGCATGTCACCAATGACCGGATGCGACGTCTCGATCAGGCAGCCTGCATGTCGCACTTGTTCGTCCTCGTGTACGTCGTCGAGGGTATTGACACGCGCGACCGGGACGCCGAAGGCATCGAGATTCTCGCAAATTTCCTCGGTCGTGACGTCGGCGAGCATCGCTTCGATGGCCTCCTTGAACTCAGCGGCGTTGGCCACTCGGTCGGGCAGGGTGCGATAGCGCGGGTCTTTGTGGAGTGGCGTGCCGCGCCAGACGCAGAGCAGCTCGAGAGCCGCGTCCGCGACGAGTACGATCGAGACATGGCCGTCCTTCGCCTTGAAGGTGGGGAAGTAGTCGGCGAGTTCGCCGGCATGTTGGATGCCGGCGCCGAGC